>JAYRXB010000373.1:0-2810 GCA_041917735.1 Cyclobacteriaceae bacterium | reverse complement strand
CCAAGCGAAAGTACGGTGATGGTAAACAGCAGGCACTCGGCGATCAGCAGACCCAGGTTGCCCTGGATCGGAACCTCCAGCACAAAAACACTCAACACGAGAATACTCCCGATGTTGATGGCGGAGAGGAGGAAGTAGGGAATCATTTTGGCAATGATTACGCGCAGCGGCACCATCGGTGAAACCAGGATTACTTCCATGGTTCCCATTTCCTTTTCGCGCACAATCGAGATCGATGTCATCATCGCGCATACGAGCATCAGCACCATGGCCATCACGCCGGGAACAAAGCTGTACGAACCCTTGAGTTGTGGATTGTACAGCATGCGCATCTCTGTCTTGATGACCATGGGAAACGCCGCCGCCCCACGGCGTCCGGCCTGGTAGTCCATAATGATGCCCGATGCATAGTTCGAGAGCGTCGTTGCCACATTTGGGTCCGTGGCATCCGCGATCAATTGAATGGTCGCCCGGTTGTTGTGCAGCAATTCCCGCTCAAAGCCTGCGGGAAATACAATGGCAAGCTTCACGGCACCTTGCTTAAAGGCGCGCTCTACCTCGTCCGGATGACTGAGGTTGACTCCACTATCGAAATAACGGCTGGCGTTGATCTGCTCCACGATGGCGCGGCTGACATTGTCCTTCGACAGGTCGAGGATAGCCACGCGCGCGTTCTTAACCTCATTGGTCAGTGCAAAGCCGAAAATCAGGATCTGCATGATCGGCATACCAAACAAGATGAGTAGCGTCTGTTTGTCGCGCCAAAGGTGGTAGAACTCCTTCCGTATGAAAAAGAGAAACTGGTTCATACGTCGCCCCGCTTTGCTTTTCGTGCCAATTGAAGGAAAACACCTTCCATGCTCGTCGCTGCAAATTGCTGCTTCAGGTTCCCCGGTGTGTCCAACGCTTCAATCCTTCCGTCAACCATAATGGAAACCCTGTCGCAATACTCCGCTTCATCCATGTAGTGCGTGGTCACAAATACCGTTGTTCCCGCATGCGCGGCTTCGTAGATCATCGTCCAGAACTCCCGGCGCGTTACCGGGTCAACGCCGCCGGTAGGCTCGTCGAGAAACACGATCCGCGGCTCGTGAACCATCGCTACCGAAAACGCGATCTTCTGCTTCCAGCCCAGCGGCAATGCCTTGGTCAGCGTGGAGGCGTTCTCTTCAAGGTGCAGTGCGGAGAGCAGTTTCGCGGTCTTGTCTTTGATCTGCTGATCCGTCAGTCCATAAATGCCGCCGTAGAAGCGAATGTTCTCAACTATACTCAGGTCGTCATCCAGCGAAAACTTCTGACTCATGTAGCCAATCTTCTGCTTGATTTTCTCCGGCTCTTTGGCAAGGTCATGACCCGCGATAGTAGCCGTACCCCGTGTGGGAAAAGACAGCCCGCAGAGCATACGCATGGCCGTCGTCTTGCCGGCGCCATTGGCGCCCAGGAATCCAAAAATCTCTCCCTGCCGGACATCAAAGCTGATGGCGTTCACTGCAGTGAAGTCACCAAATGACTTTGTCAACGAACGGGCAGTAATGGCGAACTCGTTGTTCATTGACGCATCAGTTTCATAAACGAATCTTCGATCGTGGGGGCGATCCGCTCCACGTTTGTATCGCGGCTATCCATGGAAGAAACCAGTTGACGAATTTCTGGCTCGCCCATCGCCGGGTTTTTGAACACCACATGATGATGCTGTCCAAAGGGATAGCACGACTCAACTGCTTCATGCTGCCGAAGTTGCTGCATGAGGGCATACATGTCATCACCGCGTACAGCATACAGCGGCTTTCCAAATCGCGCAGTGATTCCGGAGGGAGTGTCCACATCCAGGATCTTTCCTTCTTGAACAAGGGCCACCCGGTCGCACAAACTGGCTTCGTCCATGTAGGGTGTGGAAACCAAGATTGTGATTCCGGCCTGCTGAAGTCCGCGCAACAACTCCCAGAATTCCTTCCTGGATACAGCATCTACTCCGGTAGTGGGTTCATCGAGGAACAGCACGCTGGGGCGATGGATCAGGGCACAACTCAGGGCCAGTTTTTGCTTCATCCCACCCGATAGCGCACCGGCTTTACGGGTCGCAAAGGGCTCAATCTGCTGGTATATCGGCTTGACGAGATCGTAGTTCTTCTCCAGGCTGGTGTTGAAAAGCATTGCGAAGAAGGCCAGGTTCTCCGATACCGTCAGGTCAGGATACAGTGAAAACTTGCCCGGCATGTATCCTGCACGTTTGCGTATTTCCTTGAAGTCAGTAACCACATCGAATCCGTCCACCGTCGCTTGTCCGCTGTTGGCAAGCATCAACGTGGTCAGCACACGAAAGAGCGTTGTCTTTCCAGCGCCATCCGGACCAACCAGGCCAAACAACTCTCCCTGGCTCACGGAAAATGAAATCTCCTTTAACGCAGTCACCTGCTCTTTCCCCGAGGTGAAACTCTTTGAAATCCGATCAACTACGATGGCCGGGCCCATTGGCATAAATCAGAATTTGATCTCCCCGTACATCCCAATCTTCAGCAACCCATCGTTCTTCACGGCAATCTTCACAGCATACACGAGGTTGGCCCGCTCTTCCTTGGTCTGGATCGTCTTCGGCGTAAATTCCGCTTTGTTGTTTATCCATTGTACGATGCCTTCATAGGTGCGCATGCCCCCGGCACCGTCATCGACCTGCACGCTCAGTTTCTGGCCAACCTTCAGCCTTGACTGTTGGTCATTGCTGATGTAGGCACGCAGGATCACCTGGGACAAATCGGCGACTTTATAGAGTGGCTTCCCGATGCCGGTCATTTCAAAGGCCTCACTGTATT
>JAYRXB010000372.1:0-6374 GCA_041917735.1 Cyclobacteriaceae bacterium | reverse complement strand
GCTGCCTTCGAAGACTTCCTGTGAACCGCCCATTCCCTTCCACGTCGTGTTGAAGTCGATCAGGTTGACGAAGAAGTCGTTGGTGAGCGTTCCGGGATTCTTGGTGAACACCCCATGCTTCGAATTGTCGAAGTTGGTGTTTAGCACCCGCAGGCCGCATGCGCCCGCGGTCGCAAGGTGATGTGTTTGGGGTGCGCCATTGCACGCACATCTTCAATTAGAAAGGTGGAGATTGAGCGGGCGTTGGAGGTCGTGAATAATCTCTCGTAGGTTCTTTCTTACGCGTTCAATCCAAGAACTTACTTCTTGTTCTTACTTACTCCGTGTGCGAGGGATGGGAATCACGGTTGCAGGGTGATTTTTGCCTAAGTACCACAATCGATTGGCATGCTCTGTCGGAATTGTGTAATTTATTGAAGAAAGCTTCAAGGTGGTATGAGAACATTCAGGTGGATCGGCGTGATGCTGTTGATCATGGTCAAAACCATTTTCTCCTTTGGGCAGGAGATCAATTGGAGTGCATCGCCGCGAAAGGGATTCGTTTTTCAAATTAGTAACAAGGAAGCCCAGAATCTACTTTCCCGTTCTTCGCCTGACACCATTATGTATAGTTTGCTGCACACCCAGGTTGACACGTTTGATATACGAACAGGTTGGGTAAGTCGCCCAGACAAGGGGCACTTTATTTTGGCATCGATAGTGGAAAACAAACTACAGTGCGAATATACAAGTGTCTTTCCCTATCAGGTGTTTTTGCTCAGGGAATACAATTCACTTGCACTGCAGGTGCTTGACTTGGAAGGGAACGCACTCGAAGATGCGATTGTCAAGATAAAACGCCGCCGCATCTCCATTGATCCGGAAAGCAAAGCTTACCGAATGGCGGATACATGGTTCAAGGGAACCGAACGTATAGTGACGGTTGAATGGGGCGGGTTCCGGTCAGTGTTCAATGTGACGCGAAGTGAAGCTCCAACGTGGGACAGCGATTGGCATTATCGTGAAGGCCCGGACTTCTACAGTTACATGATCACGGACAAGAATAGGTATAAACCAGGCGAAACAATTCGATACAAGTCCTTTGCCCTAACGGGTTTACGAAACCTGATGCGTAAGCCCCTTGAGGTGTGGCTGTTGGGCGCAATTCGAGCCAAGAAGGTTGGTTCCATTGAGCCGTATCGTCCTGGAAGCTACGCTGGGGAGATATTCCTACACGATTCTCTTCGACTTGTGCTTGATCGTGGTTATACCCTGCAACTACGGGAAAAGAAGGGCCGAATCGTGTCTTCGTGCACGTTCCGATATGAAGACTATGAACTCCATGGCGATCGCATAGAGATACATCTGGATGATCAGACTCAGTTTCATCCGGCAGGAAACGATCTCATCATCACTGCAACGGACGCCAATGGACTCCGCCTCAAGGACGCCAAGGCCACGGTAATCGTGAGACTTACCAGTCTTCGTGAGACATTCCAAACTGTAGTCATCCTGCCCGATACCTTGATGCGGGTCAATATCGATTTGGATCCGGAGGAGGACACCCGGATGACTATTCCATCCTATCTTTTTGACAAGGCGAATGGAAGCTACGAGGTTACAGTTGAGTTGCGGAATATGAACAACCGGGTTGTAACTAAGACGGTAGGGGCCTCGCACTATTATTCCAAAACGGAAATCAGGAGTCGATTTTCAAACGACAGCATCGTGTATGAATGCGTTCGAAATGGTGTTGTGATCAATGGTGTGCCGTTTGTGCTCAAGTCGGGCAATGCGGAAAATGGAACGCGGGTACTTCTGCCGTACAAGGAGCGCATTAACCCGGTGATTTCTAGTGTTACACTAACGGGTGATACATTGTCGCGTGAAATTTCTATGGCAACCATGATTCCCAAGTTAGAGTTGCAGGGTGGAATCAAGAAAGACAGCGTCGTGTTCAGACTCCACAACCCACAGCAACTGGATATCGCATGGTTTGTCTACCAGGGTCAGGAACTGATCCGGAAGGGTTTTGGTAAACACTTGAAATTTGATACGTTGGCTTTAGACCGGTCAAGGAGCTACTTTGTGGAACTAGCATACTCCTTTGGAGGCGAGGACCATCTGATACGTAGGGTATACCCTTTTCGTGATGACCATCTCAACGTTTCACTGGAGTTGCCCAATCGGGCGTATCCTGGGCAAGAGGCGGAAGCACGGATTCATGTGACAGATGGGCTTGGATTGCCTGTAGAAAATGTGGATCTCACGGCGATTGGGGTAAACGGGCAACTGGACTATTATTTGCCGGACCTGCCGTACTACGGTGGGACCTCAGACGGAAGACCACAGAAGGCTACGTACACGAAGCGGGATCTCAATAAGCGATTTGCAAGCCTCGACCTGGACTACCGCAAATGGAGGTCTCGCGCAGGGCTTGATACCATGAAGTACTATCAATTTACTTATCCAATTGCGGGTAGGTTCGAGTACTCGTTACCCATTGCCGATAGCACTCAATTGGCTCCTTTTGTTATGCAAAAAGGCCAGGCTCTGGTGATCTATGCCATGGAGATAAATCGGGTGCCGGCCTACTTTTCCTGGGTTGACAAGCCTGACCAATATGCTGTCTATGTGCCGCCGGACCAAAAGATTTCCTTGTCGCTGCGCTTGCACGATCGGGTATTGCTGTTTGACTCGCTTTCGTTCTCCCGAAATCATAAAACCATCCTGAGTGTGGATCTGGATAACCTGCCACCGGGTGTTAGAACCTTCAAGATCTCCACGATTACATACCGCAAGCGTAAGCCAATACAGAAATTTGAGCTTAGCTCTATCGAGCGTGATCGCTATCGTTCCTATGTATCGTCCTTCAGGTTTCACTCGGGTACTTCCTACCTTGTAGGAGAAGGTGGATTCACCCCCTTGTTTCGTGATGGCGAATTCTCTCAGCGTTCGATCGTGGTAGGTCCGGTACCCAATGGGAGGCAGACCTTTGTAGGCTCTCCAGGTAATCTCTCTACCACCTATCGTCACGAAGGAGCCTATGCGTATGCCTTTGAGGGCAACGTGGTTTACAAGCTTTCCGAATATAACCTGCTTCCTGAGAAACTTTCAAGAGCCACCTTTCAACCCATGACGTTGGTCAACGACCTCGTGATGACGAAGGCACGTCACCTGGAGCCGTATTACAAACCCGGGAAATATCATACCCGTTCGGTTTCCCTCGCCGACGGATCCATTCAGATGTCCGTTCGACTACCGCGGGAAGAAGCCGAATCAGGACTTGCGGGCATCCTTTTCCGGGATTGTGCTTCCGGAAAGATTACCACGCCTTGCCGCATTGGTGCGGATCAATCTGATCTTACTAACGTTCCCCGTGGATGTCAAGCTGTATTTGTTATATACAACAATGGCAGTTACTTCAGGAAGGATAGTGTAATGGTTCGTTCGCACACAAGGGTGGTTATTGACTTCAATAATTCTGCCCTTAGCCCACCGGATTCCAATTCAGCCCATTTGCTGGAGAAGGTGTCTGCCGATTGTTATATGCCGGTTGTTCGACGGGAAGTCAGGATGCGACGCAGCCAACCTATACAGGGGAATATCCGTGGCGTAGTGTTTGCAGCTGAAGATGGAAGCCCGCTCCCGGGTGTAAATGTTTTGGTGAAGGGTACCACCAATGGAACGGTTACAGACGTCGATGGACGGTTTGCCTTGCACAGCGAAGAGTATAACGTAACGCTCATGTTCAGTTTCATCGGCTTTGCCACAGAGGAAGTTGACGCCCAGGTGGGTGCAGAAATGACGGTCTCGATGACATCAGATGTGCAGCAGCTTACCGAAGTGATTGTTACGGGGCAGGGCTTTTCAAGAGATAGTCGGGCGCTGGGATTCTCGGTCTCGGGGCGAGTTGGTGGGGTAGCCATTGATGAAGAACCGGGAGAAGTTGGTGAAGCAGCCACAGAGGAGTTTCAAGATAAGGATGCCGATCAGAGGCTTTATAGTGAATTGCTCCAGATGCAGTCTATCAGATCACACTTTAGCGACGTGGCCTTTTGGGAGCCGCGTCTGTTTACGGATAAACGGGGTCAATCGAAGTTTTACCTGAAATTTCCTGAAGACATTACCCGCTGGGAGGCTACGGTCTATGCCATGAATCGGCAACTGCAGACAGGAACGGGGCGAAAGGTGATCAAGTCCTACAAACCTATTGTGTCCGAACTTAATGTGCCTAATTTCCTTACGCGTGGTGACTCCGCTATGTTTCTTGGAAATGTCCTCAACTACAGCACGGACAGTCTGCTGGCCGGAACAGTGACGTGGTCCGACGGGGCGACGGAAGTGAGTCGTTCAGTTCGATTTCGAGGATCCCATTCCGAGATGTTTCCAGTGCGGGTCAGTGGACTCGATACAATCGTGTCAAGCTATCGATTTGTGCGCGACGATGGGTACCTGGATGGAGAACAGCGTAAGGTGCCTGTCGTGGAGCAGGGTATCGTGCGCGCCGACGGCACCTTGACTTTCCTGAATGACCAAAAGGAAATCAAGGTTAGGAGCATGGCTAATGAGTCCATGACCTTACAACTCATGGCAAACTCCATTGATGTGTTTGCGGGTGAAGCGAAGTTCCTGATGAGTTATCCGTACGACTGCAACGAGCAGCTTGCCTCCAAGCTCGCTGGACTTCTCAATTACCGGCTTATCATGAAGTTTGAGGAGAAGCCGTTCAGGTATGATCGCGAAGTTCAGCGAATCATTGCTCGCCTACTTCGAAATCAGAACCAGGAATTCCTCTGGTCGTGGTGGGATGTTTCTCCAAATACATCCTACTGGGTTTCGTCCCACGTTATCCGTGTACTGCGGGCCGCAGCCGATGCTGGATACCCGGTGCAACTTGATGTAGAGAATCTAGCCCGAAAAGTGGAGTTCAGATACTTGCTGCGCAAACAATACTCAAGGTCGGATGCAGACCTTTTGAATGCGCTATCAGCCTGGGATGTCAAGCTGGACTATGCCCTGCACATCCGGAATGTCGAAGCACTGTTGCGAGATGAAGCAAAGGCCGAACAGGCCAAGAAGGTTCGGCGGACTTCAAATCTTGTTGAGACCCTGCTTCTTCAAGAGATTCGTCTTCGCCGAAACCTCGATTATCGGCGCGACTCACTCATGAAGTACAGAAAAGAGACCATCAAGGGTGGCGTCTATTTTGCGGACGGGTTACAACCTTACAGTTGGTACACAGACGAACTCAGCGCTAACGCCGTGGCCTATCGTCTGGCTCGGGTCGATACAGCCCTGAAAGACCTCGTGACTCCCATTCAATTGTATTTTCTTGGCGAGCGAGGGAGACGAAATTGGAATACTTACCATTCTTCAAACGTTGTAATGCCCGTAATGATGGACCTGGTAGCCGGAGGAGCAACGAAAGCAGACCAATCAACAGTTCGGATCACCGGAAAGGTGGATACCACGGTGAGCCGGTACCCGTACACCTTGGAGTTGCTTCCGGGCGAGGAGGCGAGGGTGCAGAAGATTTCGGGCCCCCCTCTATACTTCATGAAATACATCAAGGAACGGGTGACTCACAGGACGGTGGGTGTACCTGGGTTTGAGATCGTAACCCGGCTTGGGGATGATCAGGGTGTTCTCGAGGCGGGCAAGCCCGCTACGTTGTCGGTAGAAATTACCGTGACCAAAGACGCCAGCAAGGAGTTTGTGATGCTGGAGATTCCCATTCCGGGATCTTGTAGCTATGCCAAGAAGCGCAAGTATGAATCGCCTGTGGAGACTCACCGTCAGTATTTCAAGGATCGTGTAGTGGTTTTTTGTGAACGGATGGACCCAGGTACATACACATTTAGTGTCGACTTGCTACCGCTGTTTACTGGCAGGTTTGTCGTAAACCCGGCGCAGGTTTCGCTGATGTATTTTCCTGTGGTCAATGCAAATACCGACCTGAAGCGTGTGCATGTGAAATAATCCCATTGTCTCCAACTCGCCTGGATTGAATAGAAACAAAAGGCGGCCCGTTTCCAGGCCGCCTTTTCGTTCCTCGTTATTGTCGGTTACTTCTTCAGCTCAAACCGATCCAGGTTCATCACCTTGTGCCAGGCGGCGACGAAGTCCTTTACGAACTTCTCTTTCGCGTCGTCGGTGGCGTATACTTCGGCGAGGGCACGAAGCTCGGAGTTCGAACCGAAGATGAGATCGGCGCGGGTGGCCGTCCACTTCGGCTGGCCCGACTTGCGGTCGCTGCCTTCGAAGACTTCCTGTGAACCGCCCATTCCCTTCCACGTCGTGTTGAAGTCGATCAGGTTGACGAAGAAGTCGTTGGTGAGCGTTCCGGGATTCTTGGTGAACACCCCATGCTTCGAATTGTCGAAGTTGGTGTT
>JAYRXB010000371.1:0-23867 GCA_041917735.1 Cyclobacteriaceae bacterium | reverse complement strand
GCTCATTCCCGGGCAATTCGTGAAGGTCGACCTTATCCTGGATTCCAAACCCAATGCGCTGATGATTCCAACCCAAGCCGTAGTACCCGGCCAGGTCGGGCAAAAGGTATTCGTGACACAATCAGGCAAAGCGAAAGAAGTGATGGTTGAAACCGGCATAAGAACCAGTGTTAACATTGAAGTACGCTCAGGCCTTCAGGCCGGCGATACAGTAATTACTACGGGCATTCTTCAACTCCGGGATGGGCTTCCTATTCAGGTGGTCAAGGTCAACTAAATTACGATCATGGCAAGTCTATCCACCATCAGCATCAACCGCCCGGTACTGGCGATCGTCATGTCGCTGGTCATCGTGCTGTTTGGATACATCGGGTTCTCCTTCCTGGGCATTCGTGAATTTCCCAGCGTTGATCCTCCCGTTGTTACCGTTAACACGGCATACGTTGGAGCCAATGCGGATGTCATCGAGTCGCAAATTACCGAGCCCCTCGAGGATGCCATCAATGGCATTGCCGGTATCCGCAGCTTGACTTCGGTGAGTCGCGAAGGCAGGAGTACAATCACGGTCGAATTCGAGCTGGGTGTGAACATCGAGGCGGCAGCAAACGATGTTCGCGACAAAGTTTCCGGGTCACTTTTCAACCTTCCCCGCGATGTAGATCCGCCCGTTGTAGAAAAAGCGGATGCCGATTCATCGCCAATCATCTTTCTTTCCGTCGCTAGCGATGACCGCGATCTCCTTGACCTGTCGCGCGTGGGCGAAGTGATGTTTAAGGAACGGCTGCAGACGATCCCGGGTGTAAGCTCGGTGCAGGTTTGGGGCCAGCGCCGGTATTCCATGCGCTTGTGGATGGACCCCATCAAACTGGCCTCGCTGAAGCTGGCGCCGACCGATGTACTCCAGGCCCTAAACCGGGAAAACGTAGAGCTTCCTTCCGGCCGGGTAGAGGGTCGCAACACCGAACTCACGGTGCGAACCATGGGTCGCCTCACGACGGTGAGCGACTTCAACGATCTCATCATCAAGGATGACGGCAACGACATTGTGCGCTTCAGCGACGTTGGCTATGCCCAATTGTATCCCGAGAACGACCGCACGCTTCTTCGCCGTGATGGCAAACCCGGCATCGCCCTGGCCGTCGTAGCACAACCGGGCGCCAACAACATCGAGATCGCTGATCGCATGTACAAAAAGCTGGAACAAATCCAGGCCGACCTACCTTCCGATATCAAATACTACATGAGCTGGGATTCCACGCAGTTCATCCGGAGCTCGATCAAGGAAGTGGAAGAGACCGTTCTTATCGCTTTTGGCCTGGTGCTGTTTGTGATCTTCTTCTTTTTGCGCGACTGGCGAACAACGGTCATCCCCATTGCCACCATCCCGATATCCCTGATTGGGTCCTTCTTCGTCATGTACCTGCTGGGGTTCACAATCAATGTGCTTACCCTGCTGGCCATCGTGCTGGCCATTGGCCTGGTGGTGGACGATGCTATCGTTGTGCTCGAAAACATCTACGTAAAGGTAGAGGAGGGGGATGATCCAATGGAAGCAGCAAGAAAAGGGTCCGTAGAGATCTATTTTGCCGTCATTTCGACTACCGTTTCCGTCGTTGCGGTATTCCTGCCCGTAATCTTTTTGCAGGGACTCACCGGAAGGCTGTTCAGGGAATTCGGACTTGTCGTAGCGAGTTCGGTGGCCATTTCGGCATTTGTATCGCTCACGTTGACTCCCATGATGAGTTCGCGACTTCTCAAACGTCGTGACCAGCAGCCCTGGCTGTACCGGAAGACGGAGCCCTTTTTTGAATGGCTGACCCATCAATACTCATCCTCTCTGAAGTCGTTCATGCGCCATCGGTGGCTGGCATTCCTGATCCTTGTGGTCTCCGGCATACTGATCGTCTACTTTGGACGCACCCTTCCTTCCGAGCTATCCCCTATGGAAGATCGCAGCGAATTCCGGATCATGGCACAGGGTGCCGAAGGAGCCACCTTTGAGTACATGGACGGATACGTCATGGACATCACAAACTTCCTGCAGCGTGAGGTGCCGGAACACTCCGGGCTCGTGAGCGTAACGGCGCCCGGGTTTGGAACAGTTGGTGTGAATTCCGGCATGGTGCGCGTCATTCTCAAAGGCCCGAATGAACGCGAAAGGACCCAACAGCAAATTGCGGATGACGTGACCGAACGCGCCAGGCAATTCAGTGGCGTGCGCACCTATGTTACGCAGACGCAAACCATCGGAGGAGATCGACGCGGCGGCTTCCCGCTGCAGTTTGTTATTCAGGCATCCAGCCTTGACAAGTTGAAGGAGGTCCTGCCCGCTTTCATGGCAAAGGCCTCGGCCAGTCCCAAGTTCACATTCGTTGATCTTGACCTCAAATTCAACAAGCCGGAATTGGCCATTTCCATCGATCGGGACAAAGCCAGGAACATCGGGGTCAATGTCATTGACATTGCTCAAACGCTTCAGCTTGGCCTGAGCGGTACCCGCTTTGGCAACTTCATCATGGATGGCAAACTGTACCAGATCATCGGGCAGGTCGAACGCAAGGACCGAAACGAGCCGCTTGATTTGAAATCATTGTACGTCAAGAATAAGCGCGGTGAACTTATCCAGTTGGACAACCTTGTTACGATGCGCGAAGAGAGCAAACCACCGCAACTCTATCGCTTCAATCGCTATTCTTCCGCCAAAGTACAGGCGCAGTTGGCACGCGGGGTTGCACTGGGTGAAGGAATTAAGGAGATGCAGCGCATTGCGGATGAGGTGCTGGATGAATCCTATACGACCAGCCTGGATGGAGCGTCGCGCGAATTTGCCGAAAGCTCTTCCAGCATCTACATGGCCTTCGTGATTGCACTGGCGATCATCTATCTCGTTCTCGCCGGTCAATTCGAAAGCTTCAAGGATCCGTTTGTGATCATGTTTACGGTACCCCTTGCCCTGGCCGGCGCGCTGCTAACGCTCTGGTACTTCAACCAGACGCTCAATATCTTCAGCCAGATCGGGATCATCATGCTGATCGGGTTGGTCACCAAGAATGGAATCCTGATCGTGGAATTTGCCAATCAGCGCAAGGAGCAAGGGCTTCGCGTGATGGATGCTGTAATTGGTTCTGCCGAATCACGTTTCCGCCCCATTATCATGACAAGCTTGTCGACCGTCCTTGGAATCCTGCCCATTGCCCTTGCCTTGGGCTCCGGTTCGGAAAGTCGCGTATCAATGGGTATTGCGGTTATCGGCGGGATGTTGTTCTCGACGGTACTGACCTTGTTTGTCATCCCGGCAATCTACTCGTACGTATCCAGCCAGCATCAGCCCGCTACGCAGGGATAAAATAGCTGGGTGCGGCCCATACGGCCCACCCATAGGCTGCAAACCGGATGATACGTGAAATGCACACCAGCAGGAATCGATCGATGGGTGTGTGCACCGATCCGGCCAGCATACAGGTAGCCGAAAAGGGCACCGGTGTAATCGCCCCTACCAGCACCAGGTAGAGCCCATACGTCCGCAGCTTCTCATCGTACTGGGCAAGGTATCGCTGATGGATGCGCTGGTAGAACAGTGTCTTTGAGAAATACCTGCCAATGTAGTAGCCCAGTACGCCTGCCGCATAGGATATCAGCGTCAGGTAAGTCAAGTTCAAAATATACTCCGAAAGAACGCCCTTCGATTGCCAGATAAGCATGAAAAACTCCGGCGGAATTATCCCAAAGACGATTTCGGAGATTGTGAAAATGGAAAGCAGCAGCGGCAGGCGATCGCCCACTTCGTTGATTTCCTTCTCGTAGATGGCCAGTTCCTCAGCCGCAAGAATATAGGCTGTCAGAATGAAAGCAAACCATGCCAGGCCGCGCAGCAGGTTACGCCATAGAAAACTGGATCGGGTCTCTTGCTGGGGCATAGGCGTTACGATAACATGGGGTGACGACGAAAGGTCTTTGTCTCATCGAACAACTTCCGAAATGTAATGTGGCGTTTTCCTACATAGCCACCAACCTGCTCAACGACTTGAATCATTTTGGGGTTGAAATCGCCAATCCAATTCATCTCGTAGTGCGTGTAGGGCAGCGTGCCCGACTGAAACACTTTGCGGGCTTCCATGATCAGTGCCCCGTCGGCCCCTGTTCCCTGGTGTTCCGGAACGACACCAAAGAGGATTCCGAAGGCCTTCCGATTCGGTATGAAGAGCTTTGCCCAAAGGAACTTCAAAATACCCAGACCACTCAACGAGCCGTTGACATGCTTAAACCACTGGTTGACCTCAGGCAATGACAGGAAAAAGGCGATCGGCTCGTTCTTGTAGAATCCAAACCAAAGCAAACGGAAATCCAGAATGGGTTTCATTTGCTTCACCAGCAGTTTCGCTTGCGCCGAAGTCAGTTCAGGGTTCTCCGCCCGGTTCGCCCAAGCCTTGTTGTAGACCTGCCGTATCAACTCGGGCAATAGGCCCAGCTCGCGACGCTCCAGTTTGCGAAAGGCATAGTCTTTATCGTCAGCCAACAATCGGGCCTTGTGTGCCAGGCGCTCAGCCAGAGGGTCCATAATACCCCGCGAATAGGTTAGCTGCTCAAAGTAAGTCTTATACCCATACGATTCGAAGAAAGACCGGTAATAGGGAAAGTTGTAGTTGCACTGGTAGTTTGGCTCCTGGTCAAACCCCTCCACCAGCAACCCCCACCACTTTTCGCGGCTCCCGAAATTGATAGGCCCATCCATGGCTTCCATCCCGCGTTCCATCAGCCACGCTTTGCAGGTATCAAATAGCCGGAAAGCCGCCTCCTGATAATTGATGCATTCAAAGAAACCCATGCCTCCGGTAGGTTGATCATTGCCCCGGCTTACCGTCTTGCGCAAAATGAAGGCAGCCACCCGGCCTACAGTTACACCCTGATCGTCTCGCAGGATCCATCGGATACACTCACCATCGCGAAACGCCTTGTTTTTCTCCGGATCGAATACACTTTCGACATCTTTATCCAGGGGTCGGATCCATGTGGGGGTATCCTTGTACAACCGCACCGGCAACAGGAGAAACTCCCGTGCATCTGATTTGCTCTTGACCTCCGTGACCACCATAGACTAGGGTCTGAAAGATACAGGTTATTTTTTAATGAGGTTGGGCAACACGATGCGGAATCGGGTACCCGCTCCTGCATTGCTCTGAACCTCCACGGTACCGGCAAGCCTGTCCACTGCATTTTTCACAATATACAAGCCAAGTCCACTGCCATCGGATCGATCACTTGCGCGAAAGAACATCTCGAATATCCTAGGAACCAGGCTACGTTCGACGCCTATGCCATTGTCCTCAACCACAATTTCACAGGTCCGGTCACTGACACGTACATCCACCCTCACCTCGGCCCCCGGGAAATTCAGTTTGCGATACTTGATGGCGTTGGAAATGAGGTTCCGGAAAATTTCGCCCAGACGCCATTGGTCGCTAAAAAATGCAGGCCCTGAAACCGATATCTTTTTCTGAATTTCATTCGCTCCGGCCAGGTAGCTGAGATCGCTGAACGTCTTTGAGATTATTTCATCGATATTGACCCGGTCAACGGTGACCTCCATTTTGAGGTTTTTGGAATGGCTGAGCACATCGCTGATGAAGTGATCCAGCTGCATGGCTTTGTCGCCCATCAGGCGAACATATTGCGCGAGGTCATCGCGATTGCCCGGCATTGTAGCCAGGTGGGCAAGGCCCAATACCGATGATAACGGTGCGCGAAGGTCATGCGAGACCTTGTACACAAAATTATCCAGCTCCGCATTGCGGATCTTCAACTCTTCCTCCATGCGTTGCCGCTCGGTAATATCCACGTACATGCCGAATATTCCGATTTTGCGTTCGCCCAGGACAACGGGAACGCCATAGATTATCACGGATACGATCTGGCCGTCCTTGCGCCTCCGAATTGTCTCTACCCGGATGACTTTGTTTTCGGTGATGAGGCTATTGATCTCGTTCCCCTCCTTTTCCAGCTCGGCAGGAACGATGGCGTCTGTGAGTGTCTTGCCTGCCAGTTCATCCAGCGCATAGCCGAACAGCGACTCAAACCCCTTGTTAACCTGGACCACCTCGCTTTTCTCATTCAGCAAGACAATGGCCAGGGGTGTATGCTTAAACAACTCAAAGAACAGTGTTTCCGCGCGCTCGTAACCCGCCTCGGCCACCTTTCTGTCCGTGATGTCTGCAAAGATGGCCTGTACGGCGGGCTTTCCTTCATAGACGTAAGGGTTCCCCACACTGCTTACAATGATCTCCTTGCCATCCAGTCGAAGAAACCGTGTTTCCATCGGAGTCACGGGCTCTCCACGGAGGATGTGCCCTATCCGCTCCCTGGCTATCTCTCGATAATCCGGATGCACAAACTGTATCGCTTCCTTTCCCAAGAGTTCGGACGGGTCGTGGGCTCCGACCAGGCGGGCTGCTTGTGTGTTGGCGAATCGAATAATGCCTTCCGTATGCACAACGATTCCGAGTGGCAGTTGCTCCACCAGGTTTCTATACCTGTTTTCTGAGGTATTCTGCCGATCCTCCAGTCTCTTGGTCTCCGTGATATCCGAGAAAACACCATAGAAAACAATCCGGCCATCATCCTTTCGGACGGGAGTGCTCTTCGTTTCGATCCACAGGTATCCCGACTTGCCTTTGCATCGCCCCTTCCATGACCATTCCGCTATGGTCTGCACGCTGTGCTCCACGCTGCGGTGAAAGCGATCCAGGTCATCGGGATGAATGTAGTTGTCAATGGATAAGTGGCCCTCCATGATGGTGTCCGGATGCAACCCGATCAACTCTTCACACCGCGGACTGATGTAGGTAAAGCCCCGGTAACCCTGCGGATGAAAGGTGTACTCAAAAACAACGACCGGCAAATAGTCGATCAGTTTCTGCAAATCACCCCGAAATACCTGGGTTTCCGACATAGGGGATTAAAAATACCGCCGGCACATCAAAATACCACCCCGATGTAAGAAACCTTTCAAAAGGCGACGATAAGCACAAAATCCTTAACAACTGGAAACAAAAAAGGCCGCCCAAATGAGCGGCCCCTTGATTTTTGGTAAAATTAATCAGGATGCCTTGAGTGCTTCGGCACCCGCTACAATCTCCAGAATTTCCTTGGTGATGGCCGCCTGACGGGTTCTGTTGTATGTCAATTTCAGGTCCTTCAGAATCTCGCCGGCATTCTCACTTGCCTTGTCCATGGCCGTCATCCGGGCACCATTTTCCGACGCATTCGAATCCAGCAAGGTCTTGAACAGTTGCACCTTCAATGACTTTGGAATAAGGCCGGACATGATCTCCGCGTGGTTAGGCTGGAAGATGTAGTCAATATCCTGCTTCTTAGCGCCAGCTACGGGGAGCACAGGAAGGTACTGCTCTACGATCAGTACTTGCGTGGCCACATTCTTGAATTGGTTGTAGACAATCTCCACTTTGTCGTACTTCCCGTTGCGGAATGCTTCCATCAGGAAATCTGAAACTCGGGTGGAAGTTTCAAACGTCAAGCCATGAAACAGTTCCGCATAGTCAGCAATTACCGGGTACCCCCGCTTAGAGAAATAGTCATACGCCTTCTTTCCGATGGGCAGAATCGTCACCTGCTTGCGGGAATGCTGACTGGAATACTTCTCCTGGATGAGCCGAATGACTCCCTTGATCGTGTTGGAATTGAATGAGCCGCAGAGTCCGCGGTCGGAACTCATGGCCACGATCAAGACCTTCTCTTCCGGTCGTACTTCACTGAACCAGTTCGCCGTATCGGACGAGGCCATGGAAAGGTTTTGCAATATGCCCGTCATCTTCTTGGCAAACGGCCGCATCTGGATGATGCGGTCCTGCGACTTGCGAAGTTTCGCTGCCGCCACCATTTTCATAGCCTTCGTTATCTGCTGCGTGCTGATAACGGAGCTAATCCGGGTCTTTACTTCTTTTAAACTCGCCATTGCGTCTCTAGGTCAATTTGCCCTTGCGGCATATATCAATAACGGCCGGCCACTTCGAGGGACACCTTCTTCACCGTCTCAAGGTCTGAATCCTCTAGCTTTCCGGCGCGGAGGTTGTCCATCACGTTTTTGTGCTGGTTCTTCATCAGGTCCAGGAAATCCTTTTCAAACTCCTTCACCTTATCAACCGGTACTTTGTCAATGTAACCGCGTGTCGATGCCGTGATGATGGCCACTTGCTCTTCCACGGGAACCGGCGCGTACTGGGGCTGCTTCAGCACTTCCAGGTTTCTGCGTCCGCGCTCAATGGTGAGCTTGGTGGATGCGTCGAGGTCGGAACCAAACTTTGAGAACGCCTCGAGTTCCCGGAATTGAGCCTGGTCCAGCTTCAGTGTACCGGCAACCTTCTTCATCGACTTGATCTGGGCCGACCCTCCTACGCGGGAAACCGAAATACCCACGTTGATCGCCGGACGGATACCGGAGTTGAAGAGGTTGGTCTCCAGGAAGATCTGGCCATCCGTAATGGAAATCACGTTCGTCGGGATATAGGCCGATACGTCGTTTGCCTGAGTCTCAATAATGGGCAATGCCGTGAGCGATCCGCCACCTTTCACCAGGTGCTTGATCGAAGCGGGAAGGTCATTCATTTGCTGGGCAAGCGCATCGTTGTTGATGATTTTTGCCGCGCGTTCCAACAGGCGGGAGTGCAGGTAGAATACATCACCCGGATACGCTTCACGTCCCGGGGGGCGACGGAGCAGCAGGGAAACTTCACGGTAGGAGACGGCCTGCTTGGAGAGGTCATCATAGATTACAAGGGCCGGCCTTCCGGTATCCCGGAAGAATTCACCGATAGCCGCACCTGTAAACGGCGCGAAGTACTGCATGGGAGCAGGATCAGAGGCCGAGGCAGAAACGATAACCGTATACGGCATGGCTCCTGCGCGTTCCAGGGTAGAGGCTACCATGGCAACCGTAGAAGCCTTTTGGCCAATGGCAACGTATATGCAAAAGACAGGCTTGCCTTTCTCGAAGAACTCGCGCTGGTTGATGATGGTATCGATGGCCACCGCGGTCTTCCCAGTCTGGCGGTCACCAATGATCAGTTCGCGCTGACCGCGACCGATCGGAATCATGGAGTCGATGGCCTTGATACCGGTTTGAAGCGGTTCGTTGACCGGCTGGCGATAGATTACACCCGGGGCTTTACGCTCCAGGGGCATTTCAAAGAGTTCGCCGCGAATCGGGCCTTTGCCGTCGATCGCGCTGGCCAGTGTGTTCACCACACGACCCAGCATCCCGTCGCCTACTTTTACCGATGCGATATTGCCTGTGCGTTTAACGGTAGCGCCTTCCTTGATACCCTGGGGGTCACCCAGCAATACGACACCCACGTTGTCCTCTTCGAGGTTAAGCACAAGTGCCTGCAGTCCGTTTTCAAACTGCACCAATTCTCCGGCCTGTGCCTTGGAGAGCCCGTATATCCGGGCCACACCGTCACCGATGGTGAGGACGGTACCTACTTCTTCGAGTTCGGCCTCGGTGCGTGCCTGTGCAAGCTGCTCACGCAGGATTGCGGATATTTCTTCGGGTCTGATCTCTGCCATACGTATCTTGATTTTTTAGCTCTGCTTGGTATAATAGTTCTCTTCAAATTTCAGGTCCAGTGTTCTCAGTTTGCTGCGAATGGAGGCATCGATCTGGCGATCCCCAACATTCAGGATGAATCCACCTATCAGTGCGCTGTCCACACTGGTTTCCAATTCGATCGTCTGCTTATTGGCCAGCTTCTTGGAAAGGGCTTCCATGATTTCCAGCAATTCCTTGTCGGGAGCAACCGTGGTCGTCAGGAATGCCTTGCCCACACCTTTGTACGTATTGTAGGCGTTGTGGAATTCATTGGCTATTGCCGGAAGGATCGGTTCGCGATTCTTCTGGGTGACGATGTTGATGATGGCCATGGTCAGGTCGCTCACCTTCCCGGAGAAGACTTTCTTCAGGATGGCGCGCTTATTCTCGTGGCGGATCACCGGGCTGCGGAGCATCGCTACAAAATTCCTGTTGTCTTTGCACACGCGGGCAAACAGCTGCATATCCTGATGCACACGGTCCAGTGCACCTTGCTCGACAGCGAGGCCGAGCAGGGACTTGACGTAACGCGATGCTACTCTGTTCTCTGCCATGCGCTAGTTGACCTTAATTTCCTTGGCAAATCCCTGCGCCAACTCCTGCTGGGCTTTGTCCGAAGAAAGATTCTTCTTGATCACTCGCTCCGCCACCTCCAGGGAAAATTTCGCCACGATTTCACGGACGTCTTTCATTGCCGCCTGCTTCTCGCTGTTGATTACTGCTTTAGCATCCTCAATCATGCGGTCTGCGTTTTGCTTGGCTGCTTCCTGTGCGTCATCGTGGATGCGGTTTGCCGCATCACGCGCCTCACGCAGGATCTTATCGCGCTCTTCCCGAGCCTCCTTCATGAGCTTCTCGTTGCCCGCTTTCAAGGATGCCATTTCTTCCTTCGCCTTTTCAGCTGCATCCAGGGCGGCCTGAATGGAGGTCTCCCGCTCCTTGAGCGAGGTCAGGATTGGCTTCCACGCCAATTTGGACAGCAGGAAAAAGAGGCCCAGAAAGACCACTGCCTGCCAGAAGATTAGACCAGAACCCGGGGTTAGTAATTCCATAAGTCGTTCGTTCTATGTGATGGATCAGCATTTCGGCCGATCGGTTTGTTCAAGTGAAGAAAACTTGCCCGGCCCAGCGCCTAGGGCAAGTTTTCAAATGGCACCCTTTACTTGTGCCTGAGATCCCTTAGGCGATAACTGCGCCGGTCTTGTTGGAAATCAGGAAGCAAATAACGAGAGCAAACAACGCGGCAACCTCCACGAGGGCGGCGATGATCAGCATGGAGCCTTGCAGCTTGTTGGCTGCTTCCGGCTGGCGGGCCATAGCTTCCATGGCCGAGCCACCGATGCGACCCACACCGATACCTGCACCGATGGCGGCCAAACCGGCACCAATGCCTGCACCCATGATGGCGTAGCTAACGTCGAGTAAGATGGAGAATAACATAACGTTTAAATTAAGTGAACCAAAATCCGGGTTTATCCCGGAGTATCTTCAAGCGGTTGCCCGCTACAATTTCTATCAATGCCCGTCGCCGTGATGTTCTTCCACCGCCAGACCGATGTAGAGCGAAGTAAACAGCGTAAACACATACGCCTGGATACCGGCAACCAGCAACTCGATCAAACTGATGAACAACACAAATACCGCGGAACCAACGCCCACCAGCCAGCTTTGGAAGATGAACGTCAGCGAAATCAGGCTGAGCAACACAATGTGCCCGGCGGTGATGGCCGCAAACAGACGAATCATCAGGGAAAACGGCTTGGTGAATATGCCGATGATCTCCACGGGGAGAATGATCACGCGGAGCGGGAGCGGAACACCCGGCGTCCACAAAATGTGTTTCCAGTAGTTCGCGTTGCCGCTGAAGTTTGTGATCAAAAACGTGAAGACCGCCAACGTCATGGTGACCGCGATATTCCCCGTCAGGTTACCCGAGCCCGGAAGCAATCCAAGCAGGTTTCCGAACAGGATGAAGAAAAAGAGGGTGAGCAGGTACGGGAGGTATCGCTCGTATTTCGGGCCAATGTTGGGCTTCACAATTTCATCCTTTACAAACAGGATGATGGGCTCGATGAAGCCCTGCAAGCCCCTGGGTGCCTTGCCTGCATTACGACGATAGGCCCCAGATACTGAAATCAGTACGAACAACAGAAGGCCCGCATTGATGAACAGCATCATCACGTTTTTGGTGATGGAGAAATCGAGAACCGCATTATCTCCGAGGTAAATCTTATTGTGATCCAGACGGTACCCGTTGTACTCGACACGGTTGTGGTGCTCATCATAGAAATGGCTGGATGAAAATACCTCCAATCCCCGTTCATCGGAGTAGACAATAACGGGCAGGTAAAGCGTGCCGTAATGGCCATCAACGAAGTGCCAAACGTGATTGTCCATCACGTGCTCGATGATCACTTCACTCACTCCGGGAGCCTTGTGCTCACCCGCAGCTGCGGCATGTTCTTCCTGAGCAAATGCACCGGAAATGGTGAATGAAATTAATGCCAGGATCAGGACGAAAAAGCCCGTTTTTTGGCGAATTTGGGCACTTTTTGGGCGGAATTCCACGGTCGTATTTATCGACCGCAAAACTATTGATTAAAAGCCCAAAAAAAAATGTTTAATCCTCTTTTTGCCCCTGTCTTGCGGGTTTCTTCCCCGACACAACCGGATACAGGGCGGCTACTTCCAATCCGGTAAAAAGAAAGTAACACACCAGGAAAAAAAGTGCGTTGGAAGGGCCTGCGGCGGCATCCAACCGAATCACCAGGAAAATGAACAACCCGAAAAACAGGATGCGGAGAACGGTCGAGCCCAGGTAGACCTTGACAAAGTCCTCGGGGCGGTTTTCCAGCTGCCGCACCACAAATACAAACAGGCCCAGATGCGTTAAACCGAGAAAAAGGATGATTTCATCGGAATAAGACGGGCGTTCGAACCATCCGCGCCCAGTAGCGCCGTCAACCCCAACATAGAGCAGGGTGGCCAAAACGAAAACCAGCAAGAAAAAGCGGATTGTATTACTCTTCATTCAATTTACGGCTCATCTGGTACAGCATTCCCGCCAGGACCATAAGCATAAACAGGAGCATAAACACCGGGAAACCCCATTCCAGGCGCTCGTCCAACCTGTAGCCCAGCCACCCGGCAATACCGATGCCCCCCAGCAGCTGGAAAGCAAACCCGCTATACTTGAGAAAGGATTTAGACGGCGGCTTCTGACCGGTAGGTGTTGGAGGCATTTTCGGCCGACTTGATGTCTTTCACGGCTGCTCCCATTTTGCAGGTTCCATTGAAAACGGCGCCTGGCTCAACAACAAGCTTGCCGGTGGAGATATCTCCATGAACCGTGGCCGTCACCTTCAGTACGAGCATGTCACTGATCTCAACTTTGCCTTTCACGGTTCCTTCAATATCGGCATTCTGGGCCGATACATTTCCATCAACCAGCGAGGAATTGCCCAAGGCCACCTTGGCTTTTGACTTCAGGTTGCCGATGATCTTCCCTTCGATCCGGATATTCCCGGAGGTCTCAATATTTCCCTCCAGCACAGTGCCCTTTCCGATGACGTTGCTGGAATTGGTAATCTCATCCGCAGCCTTCTTTTCTTCCTTTGTCGTGAACATGATGTTGGTTTTAGAACGTTACAAACTCTTCCGGATTGAGTGAATTCCCATTGTACCACAGCTCGAAATGGAGGTGTGGTCCGCTGGTCATCTCACCACTGTTGCCAACAATAGAAATGATTTCACCGGCGTTAACAAAACTACCAACTTTTTTCAATAGTTCTGCATTGTGCTTATAGACCGAAATGAGGTTTCCGCGATGCTGGATGGCAATAACATGGCCCGAGTCCTGCGTCCATGAGGCCATGATTACCGTGCCGTCGGCTATGCACTTGACCGGCTCGTTCGACTTCGCCACGATGTCCACGCCATAGTGTCCTTTCTTGACATCATACCGGTCCGAGATAAAGCCCGTGATCGGCGTAAAGAAAAATGTCTCACTGAGTTCGCTGTATTTGCTGCTCGTGAGTGAAATCAGGGACAGCTCTGACTGCTCAAAGTCCTTACGGAATTGTGAATCACTCGGTGCCAGCTTGGCCGTATTCAGCGGCTTAATTGGTTTGGTCTGTTCCTTCAATGCAGCAGGCGCATCGACGAAGCGACTGGAAGTATCCCCGCTCAGGACACGTTGAAAGTTCTCGATGAACGCCGCTTTTTCTTCATCTTCCTGTTGCAAGGAATCTACGCGCTGGCTAAGCAAAAGGAGCTTACGCTCCGTTTCACGCTGTGCATAGCGAGGATCAAACCACCGCGCCAACAGTGTCTGCGACAAGAACAGGCTGGCCGCGAAGATGAGCACGAACAGGATGAAGGCCACGATCAGGATACGGGTATAGGTAAACCCGATCGTTGTCTTCTCTTCCAGGTTCTCTTCCTTGCGGATAACCAACTGGTACTTGGTGCTGAACCGCTCCGCTATTGTTCTTTTGGGCTTCAAACTCACTAAATTGCCTCAAAATTAGATATTTAGCCTGATTATAATATTGAAAGCCTGTTTTTTACGTTTGTAAATTCGAAGCACTACATGAGGCGATCGCGATGGTTTTGGCGGGCACTGGCCGGCACAGCTTGCTTGGGTTTCGTGCTCGGGTGTTCGCCCAATCAGAATACGGTCACCAGCGATATCTACCACAACACCACGGCACACTTCAACGGCTACTTTTACGCCCGTGAAAAGATTCATGAAATTCAACAGCTGATTCTTCAGAGTCAGGACGACGATCCCAACCAGATTCTCCGGTTGTTTCCCAAGCTTGACACCACCCTTGCCAAGTCCTACAAGAAAGACACGGAAGAAGTCATCAAGATGGCTTCGATTTCCATTCAACGACATCCCAACAGCAAATGGTTGGATGACAACTACCTCCTCGTCGGCCTTGCCCGACTCTACGATTGCGACTATCAGAATGCCATTCAGACATTCAAATACGTCAATACCAAAGGGCAGGATATCCACGTCCGGCACAAGGCCATCGTCCACCTGATCCGCGCATTCACGGAGCAGGCCGACTACCCGCGTGCCGAGGAGGCTTTTCAATTTCTCGAAAAGGAGAAACTGAATGCCAACAACGCAAAAGACCTGTACCTTGAAAAGGCATACTACTACCAGGTCCGCGGAGACTATGACAACATGGTTCGAAACCTAACGGCGGCGGATACGCTCATCACGCGCGCTGACCGAAAGGGTCGGATCTATTTCATCATCGGACAAATCTACCAACAGCTTGGCTTTGGATCAGAGGCCTTTGGATATTATCGGAAGTGTCTGGCGACAAATCCGGAGTACGAAATCGACTTCTACGCGCGTCTGAACATGGCCCAGGTCGCCGAGCTTGACAATGAAAAGAACCGCAAACTGATCCGGAAACAATTCGAGAAGCTGCTCACCGATGCGAAGAATGAAGAGTTTAAGGATAAAATCTATTACGAACTCGGTGAATTTGAGCGCAAACAGGGCAACCTTGAAGAAGCCATTTCACAGTACAAGCTCTCTGCGCACGCGGGCAAGAATAGGCGCATACAAGGAACTTCCTTCTTGCGTATTGGTGAAATCTACTTCGATACCCTGCGCAAATATTCGCTGGCGAAGGCCTACTATGACAGCGCTGTGACTTCCCTTCCCAAAGAAACAAGCGGCTTTGATGCGATTACCAAACGGCAAAAAGTTCTGGGTGACTTTGTCACGTACTCAGAAACGATTCAGTGGCAGGACAGCCTCCTGGCTTTAGCCCTTCTCGATTCCGCCATGCTCCGCACCCGGATTGACTCTGTTTTGGAGGCACGCAAACCCAAAGACGACGGGAAGAAGAAAAAGCGGCGCCGGACGTCAAGCAGTGGCAGCAATCAGCAAGGAACTTTCTATCAAACGGAGTCCACCAGTACTACGGATTGGTATTTTGGCAACTTGTCAGCGGTGTCATCTGGCCAAGGTGAGTTTCGGAGAATCTGGGGGAATATAGGCCTCGAAGACAACTGGAGGCGATCCACGAAGTCGGCGTCGGCCGGCGCTGCGCCTGGCTTAACAGGCTCTACCGACGTGTCCCCGGGGTCTACCGCCGCTTCCCCTGAAGCAGCCAGCGAGGTGGCTCCGGATAATGCTTTCCTGAAGCTCTATGCCTCTATCCCCTATTCTGATGACGCCAAGACACAGGCTTTACTCAAGGTTGAGGAGGCCTATTTCAAACTGGGTGATCTCTATTATTTCCAACTCGAAGAAAAAGAAAACGCATCGCTGACGTACACCCGGCTGCTTCAGCGGTTCCCAAAGAGCACCTACAAACCGGAGGTTCTTTACAAATTGTACCTCATCCAGAAGGAACAAAACGAGGCAGTGGCTGCCACCTACGCCGATCAGTTGAAGACTGAGTTCCCGCTCTCCACGTTCACCCGTATCCTGCTGAACCCTAACTACCTCAAGGAAACCTCCGTTGCACAGGAAAAGCAAAAACTGATTTACCGGGATGCCTATGCCGATTTTCAGCGGAACAACCTTCGGGGTGCCCAGGAAAAAATCAAGCAAGCACAGCTCGTGGGCGAAACGCAATTCACACCCCAGCTCGAACTGCTGCAGATTCTCGTCACGGGAAAAACGGAAGATGTGACACGCTACCAGTATGAGTTGGGTGAATTCATAAAAAAGTATCCCGAGGGTAAACTCAATGCCTACGCCGGCGAGCTGCTCGCAAGCTCCAAGTCCTTTATTGAAAAGACAGAGCGGGCAAAGGGAATTCGGTTTGTCGCCTCCTTCGAGGAATCACACTACTTCGTCATTTTACACCGCATCAACGATCAGGCAAGCAACGCAATCTCCCACCGGCTTGATCAACTAAGCCAGGACAAACTCAAGTCGCTAAAGCTCGTAGCCACCAACCTGATCTTTGATGACCTGTACGCCATGACGTTCGTCGGCGATCTGCCGTCGAAAGAAGCGGCCATGGAGTACCTCCTGCTGTTCAACGAAGGACCGGCCAAGGAAAGGCCCTTTTCCACCCTAAATTTCCATAACTTTGTTATCACGAAGGATAATTTCAATATCTTCTACCGCAACAAAGCTCTTGATGAATACCTCAGCTTCTTCGACCGGTACTACTCCAAGTAAGGCTGCCGGGCTGCTCGGTAGCAAGAAGCCCTGGTTTCGGAAATTCATACGCTACACCTGGATCGTTTTCCTTTGCTTCATCCTTGGACTGCCTCTCTACGTATTCACCGTAAGTGTCGACCTGTTTGGCCTTTTTGGCGGGATGCCCAGCCTGGCCGAAGTGGAGAACCCGGAGAATGACCTATCCTCCGAGTTGATATCATCCGATGGCGTCTCACTCGGGCGATACTTCCGCTTCAATCGCAGCCAGGTAACTTTTGACGAACTGTCCGACGATTTGGTCAACACACTGGTTTTATCCGAGGACCACCGCTTTTACCAGCATTCCGGCCTGGATTTTCCGGCCTACCTGCGGGTGGCTTGGGGACTGCTTACCCTTCAACCTTCGGGTGGCGGAAGCACCATCACGCAACAGCTTGCGAAGAACCTTTATACACGAAACCGGGACCGGGGACTGGATGGCACGATTGCCAAGCTGGGGCGCTATCCAAGGCGGATCGTACAAAAGACCAAAGAATGGATCATTGCGGTAAACCTGGAGCGCAATTTTACCAAGGAAGAGATCATCGCCATGTACCTCAATACGGCCGAGTTTTCAAGCAACTCTTACGGAATCAAGGTCGCGAGTGAGACGTACTTCGGGAAACCCACGGACAGCCTCAATCTGCAGGAATCTGCCTTGTTGGTTGGAATGTTGCAAAACCCCACATTTTACAACCCCGTCTTGCGGCCGGAGAATGCCCAATCGAAGCGCAATGAGGTACTTTACAAGATTTTCAGAAGCAAATACAAGATTCAAAGCCGTGAGGCTTACGACTCCCTTGCGGCGATGGACCTGGGGCTGAGCTTTAAGGTCCAAAATCAAAACGAGGGTCTTGCCACCTACTTCCGTACGGTGATCAGTCAATACCTCATGCAATTCTGCAATGAACGTGGCATCGATCTGTGGAACTCCGGGCTAAAGATCTATACCACCCTTGATAGTAAGCTGCAGCGTTACGCTGAAGAGGCCATGCAGGAGCATATGAAGAACCTGCAGGAAGAATTTACCAAGCAGTGGGAAGGAAGGAATCCATGGGTCGACGATGACCGAAAGGAGATTGCCGGGTTTCTACGCATGCGCATCAAGCAAACGCCCACCTACAAGAACCTCGTGGCCAAGTACGGCGAAAAGTCAGACTCTGTCCGAATTCTCCTTAATCTCAAAAAGCCAATGACTGTATTCACCTGGAAGGGTGAACGTGACACGCTATTCAGTTCCATGGACTCCCTCGCCTACTACAAACGGTTTCTCCAATCGGGCTTGATGGCTATGGATCCCAACACCGGGCACATCAAGGCATGGGTCGGGGGCTTCAACTACAAGTACTTCAAATACGACCATGTCAAGCAGGGAACCCGTCAGCCCGGATCGACCTTCAAACCCTTCGTGTATGGCCTCGCCATGGAATCCGGCTACTCTCCATGTTATGTGCTTGAAGACATCGCGCCCAGTTTTAAGGTATCCGGCACGGTTTGGTACCCGCCCAACTCCGATGGGACCCGTGGTAGCGGGGAGAAAATGACCATTCGCCAGGCCATGGCTCGCTCCGTTAACTCCATTACGGCTCAGATGATGAAGGCCCTGGGCGAAGAGAACGTCGTGGAATTCGCCAATCGGGTAGGCATTGAAAGCAAGCTCGACCCGGTTCCCTCGCTTTGTCTTGGCGTCAGTGATGTGTCGCTTTTTGAGATGGTCGGCGCGTACAGCACCTTCGTCAACAACGGAATCCACACGATGCCCTTTTACATCACGCGCATTGAAGACAAGAACGGAAACGTGATTGAGAACTTCGTGCCAAAAACTCGTCAAGCCATCAATGATCAGACCGCCTACAAAATGATCTATATGCTCATGGGCGGGGTAGAGGAAACGGGAGGAACATCGGGTGGCCTAAGCCGTGACCTCAAGATCGACAACGAAATCGGTGGAAAGACCGGCACTACCAATAATGCCTCCGATGGTTGGTACATGGGGCTTACCCACAACCTGGTTACGGGTGTTTGGGTCGGCGGTGACGAACGGGCCATTCACTTTCCCTCCTGGGTCTTCGGGCAAGGCACGCGCACAGCGCGGCCCATCTGGGACAAATTCATGACGAAAGTCTATGCCGATCCCTCCACGGGCATTGTTAAGGGCAAATTCAAGGTACCCAAGTCAGGACTGGATATCAGCCTTGACTGCGCCAAGTTCCAGCAGTCCGACTCCACGCGTGTCGACGAAAAACCCTGGGACATTAATCATTGATGCGCATGATTGAGGCCATCCGCGAGCAGCTCTCCTCCCTGCCCGATGCGCCTGGCATCTACAGGTTCTACAACAAAGAACGCGTCCTTATTTACATCGGCAAGGCCAAAAGCCTCACAAAACGCGTTCACTCCTACTTCTCCAAGCAGGCAAGCCAACAACGCAAAACAGCGAAGCTTGTCTCTGAGATCCGCACCATCGAATTCACGCTGGTTACTTCCGAATTCGATGCCCTGCTTATGGAAAACAATTTCATTAAGCAGTATCAACCCAAATACAATATCCTGCTCAAGGATGACAAGACCTTCCCCTACCTGTGCATCCTGAAAGAAAAATTTCCCCGAGTCATCTCCACGCGCAAGTACCTTCCACAGCAAGGCGAGTACTTTGGTCCATACAGCAGTGTCCCCTCGATGAAGAGCCTCCTGGAGCTGGTCCGTAAACTCTACTCCATTCGCACGTGCAACCTGCTCCTGAGCGAAAGCAACATAGAAAAAGGGAAATTCAAGGTATGCCTCGAATTTCACCTCGGCAACTGCAAAGGACCCTGTGTCGGCAACCAGGCGGAGGCCAGTTACCTGGAGGAAATTGCACAAGCCCGGCACATTCTAAAGGGTAATCTGAGCAGGGTAGAGTCCTACTTTCGTGAACACATGCAGGAGCAGGTTGCCGCGCTGAAGTTTGAACAAGCCGAAAAACTGCGGCTCAAGCTGGAGTTGTTGGAAAAGTTCCAGGCCAAGTCCACGGTGGTCAACCGCAAGCTCACGGATATCGACGTTATCACCATCGTCAGCACAACGGAACACGCCTACGTTAACTTTATGCAGGTAAAGGAGGGTGCGATCATTTACTCACGCGACCTGGAATTCAGCAAGAAGCTCGATGAATCGGATGATGAATTGCTCTCCCTTGCTGCGCATCAACTACGGTCTGAGGTCCGAAGCACCCATACGGCCCTGTACAGCAATCTACCCCTCAGTGCACCGGGCGAAGGCATTGAAAATATCGTTCCACAAATTGGTGACAAGAAGCATTTGGTTGAGCTCTCGCTAAAGAATGCGCTATATCAAAAACTAAAGCGAGAGAGCCTACGGGAGAACACGGTGATCCGGCAGCATGAGATCCTCGCTACGCTTCAAAAGGACCTCCGCCTGCAGCGCTTGCCACGAGTCATCGAGTGCTTTGACAACTCCAATTTTCATGGCACCAGCCCCGTTGCATCCATGGTTCAATTTCAGGATGGCAAGGCGCACAAATCCGGATACCGTCACTTCAACATTCAGACAGTAACTGGGCCGGATGACTTTGCGTCAATGAAAGAAATTGTAACAAGGCGATACAAGCGGATACTCGAAGAAGGAGGAGCATTCCCGGATCTTATTCTTGTCGATGGGGGGAAAGGGCAACTACGAAGTGCTGCCGAAGCGCTGCAGGACCTTGGACTCTATGGTCAAATCCCTGTTGTAGGCATCGCCAAAAAACTCGAGGAGATCTACTACCCGGAGGATCCACTTCCGCTTCATATCAGCAAGAAATCAGCCAGCCTGCTGCTTATCCAGCAGATTCGGGACGAAGCCCATCGGTTCGCCATTACTTTTCACCGTCACAAGCGGTCTAAACAAAGTTTGCACTCTGCCCTGGATGAAATCCCCGGAATTGGCCCTGCTGCCGTCACGGCACTACTCACTGCCTTTCGCTCCATCAAAAAAATACGTGAGGCTACCCCCGAACAACTGGTCGAAATTGTCGGAAAAGCCAAGGCTGCCCGCCTGATGGAATGGCAACAAAAAAGGGAGGCCTAAGCCTCCCTTCTTCTATTTCCAGGAACTTCTTAGTACTCCCACAGGTTGTGCTCTTTTTCCATGAGTCGCATCTCCTCCCACTCCATGGCCCATACGCCTTCCTTGTACGGGCGCTGGTTGTTGCGGTAGGTGTCAGCAATCGTGTCATCATCCGGATTCTCCACCTTGTCGATCACGCCGTGGAAGAGTCGCAGCAAGAATGCGTCCGCATAGTTCTTGTTTTCGGCCGTGTTATACCGGTTAAACCACACCGCGTCCTTCGGATGGTTACGGAATACCTTCTCCAGGTCCTTGTACTTGAACCAGCCAATCTGCTTGAACGTACCGGTATTCTGATCGAAAGCCTCGAACTTCATCGCGATCATATCATAGTAGAGGCGTGAGCGACGCTTGTCGAAAATAACGTCTTCCATCAGGGTGATACGAAAGATCTCATTCGCCTCGTAGGTCAGGGCCTGACCGCGGGTGGTAGCCTGCCAGTCATCCGGCGAGGTGCTCGGGTTTTTTCCCTTGCTGTTCACTACGGCTTCGTAGTTCTTTCCATTAAACGTGATTGCATCCCCCTGGTAGTAGTCCGTGCCTGGCTCCCAGTTCGGGAACGTCTCACCCTGCTGCGTTACCATGTTGGACTTGAATTCCTCTTTGGAGTATTTCTCGGTAAGGGAATCACGCTTGTAGATATCCACCAATTCTCCTGAATTAATGGACTTGATCAGCAATTTGGTAATCTCGTTCCCACGCGAGAAGAAGCCCTTATTCTGCTTTTCACGGAGATCAATAATCCTCCATACACGCACCTTATACAGTTGCTCGTATTTGGGAATACTCAGGAGCGAGTTAGGATTAACCTGACCCTCTTCCTCCTGAGCCCAAGCGACAGCACTCAAGCACGTTAAAGCCAACCCGACGACAAAAGACCTCCTCAGCATACAAACAATTTTATTGGATAGGGATGTTTATGGTACCAGAAACAACAGTAACGGGCTCCTGCTCATTGGTGAATGTGGTGCGGGTTACTGTCTTGATATCAATGATAATGCGATCACCGGGGCGCAACTGCGACTTCCAACGATTCAGGTCGAGGCTTTCCGAGTTATTCACGAACTGATCAACGCGTGCCGTACCGCGGGCAAGAATTACTTCCACCTGACGAATACGATAGACCGCGTCCTTCGGAACTTCCGCCTTGAAGTTATCTTCGGCTTCAGCATTGATTCGCATGCCACTAAGGCTGGCTGCACGAACACCGTTCTTCAGGTCGATCTCCTTTCCGGTGTTGTCGCGCGGCACATATCGTGGTTTGGGAATAGGCTTTACATCAAAGTTTTCTGTTCCGATCACGGCGCCGCTGTTGGAAACCGTAACAGACACTTTACGCTCTTTGGGGATAATGGTCACCTTCCCGGGCTTGTCGCCTTTCTCCAGCGTACCTCCTTTGATGCTAAAGCTAGGGTTGTAACTGGCCCCCAGGGCAGGAACCTCAATGTTTACGAAGTTTCCACAGTTCATGTAGAGGCTGGGCGCGTTGCCATTCGTAATACGGATCGTCGGCTTGATAACATCGTACTCAATCTTACGAATGAGCGGGTCCTTGCCGGGTCCCGGCCGGATTTCTGCCGTATAGGACTGCTTTCCCTCGCCCGAGGCCGGGAATTCAATATTGGCCATCTTGATGCTTGTCTCCGCATCGGTCGTCACCGTCAGTGGCGCTCCGTTACGAAACATTTCCGGAGTAACGCCGGACGCCGCACCCGCCATGAATAGCCGACCAACGTACTTAGAGCCGGATGCCACTACCGAGGGGCCGATAACCATCGGCACAACTTTGTCAAACTTAATCTGAACGCCTTCTGCAATCGCATTCAACGAGTCGAGTGCGATCCCTTCATACTCCAGGATCTCTGTCTGCATCTGGGTGATTCCGGCGATGGCGGCCATAGTAGGTGTGCCTTCAAACGAAAACTCTATGAAGTTCTTCTCGGCATGCTCCACCTCACCCTTTTCATTCTTCAGTTCCTTGAAGTCCACTGCCTTCTTGTTGAGTTTTCCGAACTTCTTTCCGGAAAGCTCTTCCACCTTGGCATGGAAGTCTGTGAGGGCTTTTTCATAATCCTTGCCAAGTGTCGACTTATCGTTGAGCATCTTCTCTTCAGCCACGTTGGTGTTCTGAACCAACTCACCGCCCACCATAGGTTTGCCGGAGTGATCTTTACCCAATTCGTCCTTGAGTTTGTCCAGCGACTCCATCGTCTGCTTGGTAAACGCGCGAAGTTCCTGGGCGCGCTTCTGAGCATCTTTCACGACATCTTTCTCGCTGGTGGACCCCATGATCCCCTTCAGCTTGTTTTCATTGATGCCTTCAGCCTCCTCAATCAACTCCAGGAGGGTAGAGTTCATGATGGCAAATTTCTCGAGTACCGCGCTACTCACGTTAAGCGCCAGAAGCGCCGTGAGCACGAGGTACATCATGCCAATCATCTTTTGCCTCGGGGTTTCCTTACCACCTGCCATATGTCTTCTGTTTAATGCGTGTTGCGAATCCTTAAACCTTGGCCAAACTTATTTTGACGACCCCTTCATGGCGGTCAGCATGCTGCCGTACACATTATTGAGGGCGGTCAGGTTGTCGGTAAGTTTGCCCAGTTCGGAAGTAAACTTGCTGGTGTTGGTGCCAACGGAAGAAAGCCCTTGCATGGCACCGGTAAGGCTCTCATAAAACTTATTCATGTTCTTAACATGCGAATCCGCATCCTTCAGCTCCATTTCATAGATGGTATTCAGGGCGGCGAGGTTCTTTGTTACCTTCTGAACCTGTGCATGATACTCACCCGTGTCCTTGGAGGCGTCGGCCATGGCTCCTACAGCCTTCATGGCGGTGCCGTAGGATTTGTTCATTTCAGCGAGTGAAGAAGAAGCGGCTTGCACATTCTTGGCGTACTCGTTGGTTGCCACCGCGGCATTGGACAGGCTGTTCATCTGCGAAGCAGAAGTGGCCAGGTTGGTGAGCCCTTT
>JAYRXB010000370.1:0-4139 GCA_041917735.1 Cyclobacteriaceae bacterium | reverse complement strand
ACGGGATCGGCAGGCGGGAAGATTTGAAAATTTGAAGATTTGAAAATGAAATCCCGGGGATACTGGATGAATACGCTACTTCAGTGTGGCCTGCAGGTTGATTTTGGTTTTGAATAGTTTGGAGATCGGGCAGTTTTGTTCGGCGTCCCTGGCCAGTTCTTCAAACTTCTCTTTGGTGATGTTGGGAACGGAGGCTACGAGGGTGAGGTTGGAGGCTGTGATTGTTCCCTCCTCCAGGACGATCTCACATGAGGTATTGATTTCCGTGGCTGTGAAGCCAGCTCCTTGCAGGTTAAACGCCAGTTTCATGGAAAAGCAGCCCGCATGCGCGGCGGCCACCAGTTCTTCCGGGTTGGTGCCGGCACCGCTTTCGAACCGGGATAGGTAGCTGTATTGCGTTTTGTTGAGGATGCCGCTCGGGGTGGATACCGTTCCATTGCCGGTCTTACCAGGTCCGTTCCATATCGCGGTAGCTTTGCGTTTGATCGCCATAATTATTGGTGATTAGACTCTAAAGATACGTCATGCGCTCCTTACTACCTCAACGCCTTGGCACTTTACCACCTCAACACGTTAGCACGTTGGGACATTGGCACCTTGACTCGGTGACACGTTGACACGGTTTGGGAGTACGAAAAAAGTACCCTAAAATCAATACTTGACAACGCCGAAGTTTTCTCTACGTTTGAACTAAGAAAATCCACTCGGGTTTGGGACACGTTTGCTGAACCTAACGTTAAAACAATACCGAGCGAAAGCGACCAGGCAAAATCAGGCCGCACCCCGATTGCGATCGGGGCCTCGCCCAAAAAGCAGGATAACAGCGGAAGGTTGCGGCTGGGAGCAGCTCAAAACTTGTCATAAATGAGGTTCAGAAACACCTCTCCAACCTGGGTGGGTTTTTGTTTTTTATTCAGGAGGAAATTCTAGCCTCACATGAGATTCATTGCAATAATTGCCTCTTTCTTTTTCGCCATCCCGGCGTTTGGTCAGGCAAACTGTTTCAAGGAGTGCTTTTCTAATTGGGAGAGAGCAAAATCAAATACCATTGCACCTTCCACCGATGTGATGGTCCAAATTAGTCAGAGGATTATGCAGGATCTGGTTGGCTGTAAGGCTCCGGAGTTTGATGTGATAACGATTGGTGGTCAGAGGCTGAGATTGTCAGCGTTGAGGGGGAAGGTGGTTGTTCTGAATTTTTGGTTCATTGGTTGTGCCCCCTGCATAGCGGAGTTGCCGGCGCTTAACCGATTGGTGGAAGATTACAAGGGAAAGGACGTGGTTTTCGTAGCCTTTGGGAGGGACAGCGACTTAGACATCCGTGAATTCCTTGAGAAAAAGGAATTCAAGTACGATGTTGTCTCCTCGGATTATGATTTTGCAAGAACCTATTGCATATTGAACGGTTGGCCTACGTCCATGGTGTTGGACAAGCAAGGTGTCTTGCGCAAGGTCTTTACGGGCGGGTTTGTCAATGAGCAAGCGCTAACGCATGCTTACCATGAAATCAAGCCAACAGTGGATGAGATCCTGCTAAGGAACTAACTGTTTGGACGCGCAACTCACCGGGAGCTCCACAATCACCTCAGCAACTCAGTACAGCACCCTAAATTTTATGGTGTGCTCAATCGCCCTCAACTGCTTGATCACCTCCTGGCTGTACCCTTTGTTCACGTCCGTGATCACATAGCCGATCTGTTCGTTCGTCTTCAGGTATTGACCAGCGATGTTGATGCCATGATCGGCCAATACCTGGTTGATGCGGGCGAGAATGCCCGGCACGTTGTCGTGGATGTGAATGAGCCGGTGGGCGTTCTCCAGGGTGGGCAGTGTCAGGTTGGGGAAGTTTACACTGTTGCTCGTGCTGCCGGTGTTGATGTAATCCATCAGTTTGCCGGGCACAAAATTGCCGATGTTCTCCTGCGCCTCCGCCGTGCTGCCGCCGATGTGGGGCGTCAGCAGGGTGTTGGGCAAGCCGCGAAGCTCGGAGACAAACTCTTCGTTGTTGTCGATCGGCTCGTAGGGGAAGACGTCGACCGCACAGCCGGCCACCTTGCCCGACAAGATGTTCTCCCGCAGGGCCTGGATGTCAACCACGTGCCCACGGCTTAGGTTCAAGAAAATTACGCCAGGTTTCATCCGGACAAACTGATCGGCACCAATCAGGTTGGTGTTTGATTCACGCCCATCGACATGAAGGGTGACGATATCGGCTACCGACAGGAGGTCATTCATGCTGCGGCACTTGGTGGCGTTGCCCAGGGCCAGCTTTTCTTCCCGGTCGTAGTAGTACACGTTCATCCCCAGGCTCTCGGCAAGCACCGAAAGTTGTGAGCCGATGTTGCCGTAACCGATGATCCCCAGTTTTTTCCCGCGGATCTCAAAGCTTCCTTTGGCCGATTTGTCCCAGCGCCCTTCGTGCATCTTCAGGCTCTTGTCGGCAATGCGGCGGATCAGGATGATGATCTCGCCGATGGCCATTTCAACGACCGAGCGTGTGTTGCTGAACGGAGCGTTGAATACGGCGATGCCACGGCGCGTGGCTTCCGCCAGGTTGATTTGGTTGGTGCCAATACAAAACGCACCGATAGCCATGAGCCGGTTGGCGTTCTCCAGGACTTTGGCAGTCACTTGGGTCTTGGACCGGATGCCCAGCACGGAGACATTCTTGATCTTTTCGCAGAGCTCAGCTTCATCCAGTCCGGCGGGATAGGTTTCAACGGTGAATCCTTCCGAGCGAAAAAGCTCCAGGGCGGCCGGGTGAACATTCTCCAGGAGCAATACGCTGATCCGGTTCTTGGGATAGGAGATTGCCGTGTTGAGCTTGTTGAGATAGAGAAACTCGTCGAGGCTGGGCGCCACGTGATCGGCTTTGCTGGCCACTTTGTGTCGCTCGACGTTTTCGGTGAAGGCAAAGAACTTGTTGGCAAGCCCGGCGTGCTTGATTTCGTAGTCGGTGTAGCCATCGCCGATGACGTACACATCGCCGGGCAGGCTAAGGTCTTTCAGTCGTTCCGACTTCCCGTTATTGACCGAGAGCGGATTGTTTTTGTCGAAGCCAACCACGCGTCCGTCCTTGTCGAAGATGAATTCGTTGGCGAGGACGTTCGCCGGCTTTACGCCGTATTCGGTCACCACCGGTTCGATGAACTCGCGGAAGCCGTTGGAAATGATGTAGATCTGGTCGGAGTAGGTGGAAAAGAAGTCCTTGTTGCGCTTGAAAGACTCCGATACCAGCGTCTTGAGGCGGCCGACAAGGGCATCGAGGTGAATTCGCGTAATGGGCAACAGCGCGAGCCGGCGTTCCAATGACTCCCGGAAAGAAATCGTGCCATCCATGCCTTCCTTGGTGATCTCTTCGATCTGCCGCTTCCGCTCTGCCAGTTCCGGATGACCGGCCAACGAGATTTCGGCGAGGACATCGAAGGCCTCCACTTTGGTAAAAGTGCTGTCGAAATCGATTACGTAATACCGGTTGGCCATTGCACGCGTTTTTTAGCGTGGCAAAGGTAGCAATCGGGGTGGAAAATAGCTTCTAGCTTCTAGCTTCTAGCTTCTAGCTTCTAGCTTCTAGCTTCTAGCTTCTAGCTAATCCTTCCCAAAGGGGAGTCGCTTCAAGGCGAGGTGTCCGTTGCTCATGACGATCAAGGCATCTTGTAAGGCGCGTATGTCTTCGAGCGGGTTGCCGGGGATCACCACGAGGTCGGCTTCGTAGCCCGGCACCAAGCGGCCCGTCTTGTTCTGGATGCCCAGGAGTTCGGCGGACACGACCGTAGCCGATTGGATGGCTTCAAAGTTCGTCATGCCCATGCGGACAAAATGTTCGCACTCGAGCGAGATGCGGCTTGTGCTGTTGGGTGTGTAGTCATTGTCGGCACCCGTGGCTATCTTGATGCCAAGCGCGTGGGCTTTCTTGAATACCTTTTCGGCGGTGGGCATCATGAAGCGCCCGCGCAGTTCCAGCACGGCGCCGGCGTAGTCGCCGCCCGGTTTGGTGAGGTCTTCGAGGGTGATGTAGGTGGGCACCAGGAAGCACCCTTTCTCTTTCATGAGTTTCAAGGTCTCGTCGCTGAGAAACGTGCCGTGCTCGATGCTACGGGCGCCGGCGGCTACGGCAGCGCGCGCACCTGCGTCGCCGT
>JAYRXB010000369.1:0-1922 GCA_041917735.1 Cyclobacteriaceae bacterium | reverse complement strand
GGCTACAACCAACCATCCCACCCCGGCATAACGGGGAAGTGCTGTGAGCGCGATACTTCAGACCGAAAGATGCCATAGATGGCTGATCCGGATCCACTCATGCTGGCGTACACAGCACCCAGGTCATACATTTTTGTCTTCAGCGCAGCCAATTCCGGGAAACGCGCAAAGACGGAAGGCTCAAAATCGTTGACAAGTTTATCTTTCCAGGTTTCAATTGGCTTCTTCAGGGTCGCAGCGAGGGGCTCCACCGGCAGCGAGGGTTTCACACCGGCATAGGCCTGCGCGGTCGACACGTGCACGTCGGGCACAACTACGACCATAAAGTACCCCTTCAAAATCATGGCTGCAGGTTCCAGGACATCGCCGCGGCCGGTGCCAAAGGCCGGGCCGTTCAGCAGGAAGTAGGCACAATCACTTCCCAACTCGCGGGCATAATCCGTCAACTGTGGCACGGTTAGCCGTAGCTCAAACAGTTCGTTCAGCACCCGCAACGTGATCGCGCCATCTGCCGATCCTCCGCCAAGGCCCGCTCCCATCGGGATGATCTTGTGGAGGTGACCCTTTGCGGATGGTATCCCGTGCTTGCGCGCCAGAACTTTGTATGCTTTCAGGCAGAGGTTCTCCGAGGCTACGCCGGGGATAGGCAATCCGGTGGTTGTGAAAGACTGGCTCGCGGAAGGAATCCATTCGAGCACATCGCTCCAGGGCAACGGATAAAAACACGTGTCGAGATCATGGTATCCATCGGGCCGCCGACGGATGACGTGCAAGCCCAGGTTGATCTTGCAACCGGGAAACGCAACCATGCTATTTCTTGAGGCGGTCGATCAGCTCCTCGGTAATGCCGGTCGTGGAGAAGCCTCCATCGTGCATCAGGTTCTGCATGGTTACCATACGGCTATAATCCGAGAACATCAGGACAATGTAATTTGCACAATCCTCGGCCGTAGCATTCCCCAGCGGAGACATCATGTTGGCAAAGTCATAAAAGACATCAAAGCCACTGATGCCTGCTCCTGCTGTAGTCTTTGTAGGAGACTGTGAAATGGTATTCACGCGAACCTTCTTCAACTTGGCAAATCGATGCCCATAGCTGCGCGCAATAGACTCCAGGACTGACTTTGCCTGGGCCATATCGGAATAGTCGGGATAGGAACGCTGCGCGGCGATGTACGTGAGTGCGAGAATAGATCCCCATTCATTCATGGCGTCGGTCTTTTCGGCGGTCTGAAGCACTTTGTGAAACGACAACCCGGAAATATCCAACGTCTTCATAAACCATTCATAGTTCAGGTCACCGTATGGACGGTCTTTCCGTACATTTGGGCTCATCCCGATGGAATGAAGGACAAAGTCAAGCTTACCACCGAGGATTTCCATGGAGCGCTTGAACAGGTTATCCAGGTCGGCTTCAGCGGTCGCATCGGCAGGAATTATCTCCGCGCCACATTGCGTGGCCAACTCCTTGATCTTGCCCATGCGCATGGCGATCGGCGCATTGGTCAGTGTAAAGCTCCCTCCTTCTTCCTTTACTTGGAGTGCCGTCTTCCAGGCAATTGAATTTTCATCAAGGGCTCCGAAAATAATTCCGCGCTTGCCGCGGAGCAGGTTATGTGCCATACGGGGGTGGTTTGTAAGGCACAAGTATACAAAATTCGGTCCATGCGGCCCGCTTTCCCAGTGCTTGACCCGGGCTGATTATAGGAGAATTAGGATTACGGAAACCCTTTACCGGAAGACTACTCCCTCCTCCTGACATCTGTCATGTAGGGTTTTGGTGCATTTTGAATAATTTGAATTGACCCAATGGCTGATCTTTGAAGTTCGGTGCAACCGAATTCAACCGGATAGTGGTTTTGGTTTATGCCTGTACGAAATTGTATTCTCCTACTCTTTGTTACGTCCTTCTTTCTGCCCGT
>JAYRXB010000368.1:0-2469 GCA_041917735.1 Cyclobacteriaceae bacterium | reverse complement strand
GGAAGAACTGGCGACGCTCGGGAAAGAAGATCTCAAAACGGTCCAGGTTCGTGACTTGCTGGTCGACCTCCACCTGGCTGAAATCCGGGTTGACGGTAAGATCAAGGTTCAGCGCCGAACTCACGGCGATTTTGGCGTCACCACCCACCGCGATTTCCTTTTCAGCTGGTGTGCCGGCATCGAAGTCCTTGAACATCCTGGGGGCCACGTATGGAATCAGCGAGATGTTTGTCCCGGGATGCTTGACGGGCTGATCCCACTCCAGTTTCCGGAGGAAGGCGAGGCTCAAGAGGGGATAGACGCGGGGAATGGGTGTCCAGCTTGAACGTTCCGCGTGGTGGCTGTCGATCCGGTAGAAGTTGATGTTCCATTGGGTGAGCCCTGCTTTGTACCGTATGGAAGTGAACGGGATGGCGAATTCACACACCCAGCTGTTTTCCAACATGCGCGCGGCTGAATACCATTTGTTATCCCAGTTGAGGGACAAGTCTTCCGGGTTGCTGCCCCCGTTGGCTACGAGGCCTTCGCGCTGAACCCCAAACGGATTTACACCAAACTGGAAGGCATTGGTATTGTCCATGTAGGTGTCAAGCGACATCACAAAGCTGTCGTTGGCTTCGCCCCGAAAGTCGCGCCGAAGGGTGGGCGTTACGTACTTGCGCGGGCCCGTGTTGTGCATGATGGCGAACACATAGATGAACTGGTCATCGTACATCATGCGGACTTCGGTCTGCGCCTTGGCGTAGGAGGAATCGTACGGAAAATACTGTTTGAACTTGTTGGCTACATCGGCAGTAGCCCAATCGGGCTCGTTCATTTCGGCGTCAATGGTGACCGGCCCCGTGGCCTTACGGATGGACAGTCCGGGCAGTTGAGCCCAGGCCGTCCATGTAGCCAGCAGCAGGATGAGGGTTACGAGCGATCGCACAACGGGCACTAAAATCGGAAGCCGCAAGAATACGGAAAAGATGTCAAACGAAAGCTGTGAATGGGATGACCGGCTACTACAGGTAGAAGTCGGCGGTCAGCTTCCGGTAAGCTTCGGTATGCCGGTTGTCGTCCCCGTAAAGAACCAGGTCATTCAGTTGAACTGGAACTGCCGATCGCCGTGCGGCAAGCAGCGACCGCTCAGCGGGCTTTGACTTTCGGGTGTGGAACAAGGTGTGGCTGACGACGGGTATGCCTTCCGTGGCGGCATCGGCCATGAAGGCGTCGGCGTCGCTGGCGGGTATGATGGCGGCAAAGGTACCGTGCGGCGCCAGCAGCCGGTTCACAGCCTGCAGTAGCGCTTTGCGCGACAACTGATGGTCGTGTCGTACCGAAGCGCGACGCGGGTCGGGCGGCAGCAGGCTGGCGGTAAAGAAGGGCGGATTGCAGACAATCAGGTCATACGGCTCCGATTCGAAGTCCTGGATACGCCCGGTGTGAACGTTGACTTTCGACGGCCACGGAGAGGCAAACACATTTTCCATCGCCTGGCGGGCATCCTGATCTTGCATTTCCACGGCATCGATTCGCGCGTCATCGGGTGTGCGTTGCGCCAGTATCAGCGCAATGACGCCGCAGCCGGTGCCGATGTCCAGGATCCGTTTTGCGCCAGTCACAGGACACCATGCCCCAAGCAAGACCGCATCGGTGCCCACCTTCATGGTGGAACGATCGTCGTTTACGGCGAACTTCTTGAAACGAAAGATGCCCACGGGCTAGGGGAGTGCAGCAATTACTTTTTGGGTAAGGCCGGTCATGTCAAATCCATGGTGACTGATTCCCAGCCGAACGAGGACGAGCTTCTTTGATGGGATGATGAACACATTCTGTTGCTCAAAGCCTTCCGCGCCATACTCTTCGTTGGGAATGCCGGGGTGGTAGCAATTCTCGGGATTGCCCTTTTCTCCGGCGTTGAGCCAGAACTGCGCGCCGTATTCTCCTTTCGGTGCCGCAGCGGCCGGTGTGGACGAATAGGCGGACCAGCTTTCCGGCAGAATCCGTTCGTCATTTACCATGCCGTCATTGAGGAATAGGAGGCCGAAGCGTGCCCAGTCGCGCGCGCTGGCGTAGCCATACGACGAGCCCACAAACGTGCCCGAAGCATCAGGCTCCACGAGGGTGTGGAACATACCGACTTTGTAAAAGAAGTTTTCATACGCATACCGCGGGTAGTTGCTGTCGCCTACGGTCTGCCGGATGATCTTCGAGAGGATGTTGCTCGTTCCGCTGGAGTATTCCCAATGCGTGCCGATGGGATACTTTAGCTCGAGGGAAGCCGCATAACCTGCCTTGTCGTCGCTGTGCATGAACATGTTGTGGAAGTGGCCGGGTGCGAAATACGACTCATTCCACTCCAGCCCGCTGCTGGCCTGCATGAGGTTGTTCAGGGTGATGTTCTTGCGGTCGTCTTGTTGCCATTCCGCCATGGGTGCTGGCGCATCCAGTTTCAATTTTACGTCGCCCACCAGCCGCCCGAGCAGC
>JAYRXB010000367.1:0-16333 GCA_041917735.1 Cyclobacteriaceae bacterium | reverse complement strand
TCCTGCGATCTTATCGACGGCGACTGGTTCCTTTCAGACAAGACCTTGTTCGCCATCGTGCTCCTCATTCTTGTCGTTGCCCTATTTCGCCGCCGCACACCCTAAGCATTACTCCTTTCGAAAAGTAGTATCTTCATCGAATAGAAAACCTGCTACTCGATGAAAACAAGACTCTTGTTCTTCGTGGCATGGACAGTTCTTGGGTTTTCATGTACAAGACCCAAGCCTGCTGCCGAAAACACGCCGGTATCGCTGTGCGCAACGCCATCCTCGGCAGCGGCCGTGAAGGTGATTGACACCACGCGTCAAATTGCGCCCCTGTTGGACAACCTCGGAAACTATAGTTTCAAAATCACCACGGCCAACGCGGAGTCCCAGCAGTTCTTCAACCAGGGTTTGAATCTTTATTACGGGTTCAACCACCTCGAGGCATACCGTTCTTTCCGTGAGGCCGCACGTCTTGATCCTTCTTGCGCGATGTGTTGGTGGGGACAAGCACTTGCTCTTGGGCCGAACATCAACGCCCCGATGGATCCGTCAGACGCTGAATTGGTGTACAAAGCTGTTCGACGTGCACAAGTGAATGCCAGCCACGCGACGGATCTTGAACAGGGACTGATTGATGCCATTTCAAAACGCTATGTTGCCGAAGCGCCGGCTGACCGATCCGCGCTGGATCAAGCTTACGCTGAGGCCATGCGCGTTTTGCAGAAAAAATTTCCCGATGTCGATGAAGTTACCACACTGGCTTCTGAGGCGCTGATGGACCTGCATCCCTGGGACTATTGGCTTCGCGACGGAACACCACAACCCTGGACACCGGAAATTCTGGCGCTGATGGATCATGTGATGACGCGTTCACCTCGACATCCGGGCGCCAATCATCTATACATCCACATCAATGAGGCTTCCTCCAACCCGGGTAAGGCAACGCCAAGCGCTGATTTGCTGCGCGACCTTGTTCCCGGCTCCGGTCACCTGGTCCACATGCCTTCCCACATTTACATCCGTACGGGAAGATATGCCGACGGAATACGGGCCAACGAAAATGCAGTAAAGGCTGACGAAGACTATATCAGTACGTGCCGGGCGCAAGGTATCTACCCGCTTTCCTACTACCCGCACAACTACCATTTCTATTGGGCCTGTGCGCAGATGGCCGGACGCGGGAAACTTGCTCTTGAAGTTTCGCGCAAATTGGTTTCGAAGTTAGCCAGGGAAAAGATGGGTGAGTCCGATTGGGCCGCTCTTCAGCATTACTATGTCACGCCGTGGTATTCGATGGTTCGGTTCAACCAGTGGGATCAGTTGTCGCAGGAACAACGCCCGGCGGATTCATTGCGCTATGCCTTGGCCATATGGCATTATGCCAACGGGATGGCCTCGGTTCGGACAAACAAGCATGAAGAGGCGCAGAAACACCTTGATGCGATAAAACGGATTCAGGCTGATCCTGCACTAGCCAATTATCGGATTTGGGCAATCAACAGCTTCGCCGATGTGGTGAAGATAGCCGCCTTTGTGTTGGAAGGAGAGATCATGACGGGGATGGGAAAATACCCTGAAGCCATTGCCATTTTGGAGAAGGCCCGAGCCAGCGAGGACGGCCTCTTGTACCAGGAGCCCCCGGACTGGTACTACCCGGTGCGCGAGACATTGGGCAATGTGTTGATAAAGGCCGGCAAGTTCACTGAAGCGGAAAAGGTTTTCCGGGAGGATCTTATGATGTACCCGGAAAATGGGTGGTCCCTGGGCGGACTTTTTCGGGCGCTAAAGTCTCAGGGCAAGAACAAAGAGGCAGAACGTGTTCGCCTTCGCTTTGAAAAAGCCTTTGAGGGGGCCGATGATAACCTGAAGGGGTCGGGCGGATTGCTGGCGCTTAATTGATCTTGGCTTCCTGTCGGAAACCCATCACGTGATTCCGCAGGGCGTCCAGCCAGGCTGTATCCGCATCCCATTTGGTCCCGAGAAATACGTTGCCATTGTCAATGTGCCGGAAGTAGAATTTGTATACGACTTCTTCTTTCGGCAGGATCTTCAATTGAAGCTGCCCTTCCGGGTACGTGATGGAAGCGTAACTCTTTTCACCTTTGCTCAGGTCGTAACCTAACGCTTCTTTTGCAGCCTGGCCGCGTGTATGAACGAAACAGAGCACATAGAGAAAGCCTTTTCTTCGAAGCTCCTGTTCATCGGATCCGGCGTCAACCACTTTATAGCGCAGGGGATAATTTTCAGCAAAGAATTTGTCGAGCGCGGCGTCCATGGCTTCGTCGCCAAACTTGGGAACGGCCAGGTTGTCCACCTTTAAATCGATCGCATAGAATTCCTGTCGACGGCCCTTGATGGCATCAACGACAATGTCAGTTTCCGGGAATTCATTGACGAGGTAATTGCTTTTCTTTTGTGCCCTCCATGAATCCTGGAGAACCGCAGTAAGGAGTTCGTTAAGCTTCGGTTGAGTCATTTGCCAAGCAGGCTGGGCAGCGTCAACCAAACCGGGTTTATTGTTGAACGGTGTAGCGGTAAACCGGAAGCCGAAGGAACCTTTTTCGAGAAACAGGAGATTGGTGATTTGCCTCTCCAGAAAGTATTCGGCATACGCTTTCTGGGCATCCTTGCCGGCTGTGACCACATCGACGGTGAAGTAGGCGATCGCGTCGATCCCGATGCGCTGGAAGCCCCGTTGGAATTCGGACAATTCCTCCGGGGTCAAGGTATAGTCATAGATCGCCACGGAACGGGAGCTTAAAAGGCTTGCCGGGGGAACGGTGGTAGGTGTAAGCAATGTCGTGATCGGCTGGGCAGCCCCCGGTATAAACAGGCCCAGAAAAAGTACAAACAGGCCTGCACGATGAAATCGGGTCATATCAGGGATAACGAATCGCACGGCAATCTATTTTGGCAGCAAGATTACACGGACAAAAAGACTCCCTCACTATCAATTCGAACCGGGTACGTTTCCAGGTCGGAAGATTGTTCGCCGCTTTCGCGCCCCGTAACGAGGTTAAAGCGCTGGCCATGCCAGGGGCAGATGATTTCACCCAGGTAGTTTACCCGGCCCTTACTGAGTGATTCGCCATTGTGAGGACACTTGTCGGAGACAGCCAAAAGGCGCCCTGGCGTACGCACCAGGCAAATTCTTTTGCCGCCGGCCAACAGCAGGCGTGGCTGGTTCAAGGTCAATGCCGACTCCATTTGACCTGTAGAGGAAAAGATGCGAATCCAGTTCACGTATTATCTTTTGCGTGGAGGTGGTTTTTTCTACCTTTCTTTTTCTCGTAAACAAAGATGAAAAAAATTATCCTCTGTGGTGGGCTGATTCTCCAGTCGCTGGTGCTTTCAGCTCAGGTCAGCCCCGCGTTGCAGGCCCGCCTGGACCAGCAAGCAAAAGACCTTGAACCTAAGCTAATCGAGTGGCGACGTCACTTCCATGAGAACCCGGAGCTTTCCAACCGGGAGGTGAAAACCGGCGCGCGCATTGCCGAGCAGCTTCGTGCTCTTGGGATTGACGTTCAGTATCCGGTGGCAAAGACCGGAGTGGTGGGCATCCTGAAGGGCAGTAAACCAGGTCCGGTGATAGGCCTTCGGGCCGATATGGATGCCCTTCCGGTTACGGAGCGCAATAGTTTGCCTTTTGCTTCCAAGGTCAAAAGCACATTCAATGGAATGGAGACCGGAGTCATGCATGCCTGCGGTCATGATGGTCACATGTCCATTTTGTTGGGGGTGGCGGAAGTCCTCAGCAAGAACAAGAACGACCTGAAAGGAACAGTAAAGTTTATTTTTCAGCCGGCGGAAGAAGGTGCACCTCCCGGTGAAGAAGGCGGAGCCTACTTGATGATCAAGGAAGGCGTACTGGAAAACCCAAAGGTGGATGTCGTCTTCGGCCTCCACCTTCAGTCCCTGGTACCGCTTGGGACGGTTGCTTACAAACCGGAAGGCCTGATGGCTTCCGTGGATAACCTGAACATCAAGGTGAAGGGCCGTGGCGCACATGGAGCAACGCCATGGGACAGCGTCGATCCGATTGTCGTTAGCAGCCAGATTGTGCTGGGCTTGCAGACCATCGTGAGCCGGCAGACCGAGTTGACGAAAGCGGCGGCCGTTGTTACCGTGGGTAGTCTTCACGGTGGAATTCGTCGCAACATCATACCGGAAGAAGTGACGATGGAAGGAACCATCCGCACTTTTGATGCGAATATGCAGAAACTGGTCCACGAGAAAATCAAGACTACAGCCACGCGCATTGCCGAGAGTTCCGGCGCGACTGCCGAGGTCGGCATCGACATTCTTTACCCGGTCACCTACAACGACGCGGCGCTCACGAAGCAAATGGCTCCTAGCCTGGAACGGGCCGTAGGAAAGGAGAATGCCAAGGTGATTGCACCGGTCACCATGGCCGAAGACTTCTCCTTCTTTCAACAAAAGGTTCCTGGCTTTTTCTTCTTTGTTGGCGCGTATCCAGCCGACATGAAACTGAACGCGCAACCGACCCATCATACGGCAGACTTCATGATCGATGAGCGCTGCCTGGTGATCGGGGTGAAATCCCTCGTAGCGCTGACGACCGATTACATGTATGCGAAAACCAAATAAGATGAAACAAACATTGCTCTTTTTGCTGGTAGCCACCACTGTTGTTCATGCACAGGTAAACCCGAAGCTCCAGGCGAAGCTGGATGCTCAAGCTACGGAGGTGGAACCCAAAGTGATTGAGTGGCGCCGGCACTTCCACCAATACCCTGAGCTCTCCAACCGGGAGACCAAAACAGGCATCTACATCGCGGAGTACATGAAGAGCCTTGGGTTGGAGGTGCAGCACCCGGTTGCCAAGACAGGTGTTGTGGCCATCCTGCGTACGGGTAAGCCCGGTCCCGTCATCGCACTGCGCGCGGACATTGATGCGCTGCCGGTTACCGAACGCAACAGCTTGCCTTTTGCTTCCAAAGAGAAAGCAGTCTTCAATGGACAGGAGACCGGGGTTATGCATGCCTGTGGTCACGATTCCCACACGGCCATTCTCATGGGCGTGGCTACGGTGTTGGTAAAAAACAAAGCAGAACTAAAGGGAACGATCAAGTTCTTCTTTCAACCTGCTGAGGAAGGTGCACCAGCAGGTGAGGAAGGCGGCGCCGCCTTGATGATCAAGGAAGGTGTCCTGGAGAACCCCAAAGTCGATGTCGCTTTTGGCATGCACATCAGCTCGATGACCCCGCTGGGCATGATTACCTACCGTCCCGGTGGACTGCTGGCGGCATCGGATACCTATTCGATCACCGTGAAAGGAAGACAAGCACATGGATCGGCACCGTGGATGGGTGTGGATCCCATCGTCGTGGGTGCGCAGATTGTGACCGGGCTTCAAACCATCATCAGCCGCCAGAGTGAATTGACCAAGGAGGCTGCGGTGATCACCGTAGGACGATTTCAATCGGGCATTCGTGAGAACATCATTCCTGAAGAGGCATTTATGGCAGGGACAATCCGCACACTGGATGCCGGCATGCAAGACAAGATTCATGAAAAGATCAAGTTAACCGCTACGAAGATTGCGGAAAGCGCAGGAGCGACGGCTGAAGTGAACATACGGCGGGGATACCCGATCACGTACAACGATCCGTCACTCACCGAACAAATGGCAGCAAGCCTGGAGCGTGCTGCCGGAAAAGAAAAGACGGTTCGCATCAGTGCATCCACTGGCGCGGAGGACTTCTCTTTCTTCCAACAGCAGGTGCCCGGGCTGTTCTTCTTTGTCGGCGCTCTGCCCCCAGGCCAGGACCCATCGAAGGCCCCCTCTCACCATACGCCGGACTTCATGATCGACGAAAAAGGGTTTATCACGGGGATAAAGGCGATGCTGAATGTTACGGTGGACTATATGTTTGCCAATCGAGCAGTGCAGAAGAAGTAAGCCGAGCTAGTCCTGTTCGATGATCGGGAAGGTTCACAAAGAACTGTTCGAGCGCAACCTCCTCACGCAGGAACAGCACGATCATGTCGAAGCGATCGCCTCGCGGCGAATCGTATCGGTCTACCACGACCTCCGGGTGCTGCTGTATGTTGGCGTCCTTCTCTTTTCCACAGGCATCGGCATCCTGATTTACAAGAATATCGGTGAGCTGGGCCACCTGATCGCCATTGGTGTGTTGATTCTTTTGACGGCAGCCTGCTTTGTCTACATGTTTCGGGCAGGCCCTGCCTATTCCCATGAGGAGGTGGAAGGTCCAACGCCTTACTTCGATTATGTGGTGTTGCTGGGCAGCCTGCTCCTCATTACCGTGCAGGGATATCTGCAATTCAAGTATGAGTTGCTGACCGAAAATCTTGGACTCAGCACGTTAGCCAGCGCGGCAATCTTCTTCCTTGTCGCCTATCGTTTTGACCACCTGGGCGTGCTGTCGCTGGGCATTACGGCGTTGGCCTCTTTTTTCAGCATCACGCTCTCTGTAAACAAATGGTACAGCGGAGACTTTCTGGAGGACTCACATCTTTACCTGACGGCTATATTTTTTGGAAGCGGCCTGGCATTGGCTGCACTCTTTCTGGAGAAGAAAAGCATCAAGGCACACTTCACCTTTACGTACCTGAATTTTGCCCTGCTCATTTTCTTTGCCGGGGCGCTTTCCGGCATGATGATCGAAGAGGGTCGGATGGGATGGTATTTACTTCTGGTCTACGCCGGTGTAGGATTTGCCTGGTTCTCAGCCCGCAAGCGGCGGTCTTTTCTTTTTCTGCTCTACGCGTTTATCGCCGGTTATATCGGCACAACCTATTTGCTCAGTGAGACGGTGATGCAGAATGCAGAGGTGCTTTGGTTCTATTATTTCATGTTGTCGTGCGGTGGGTTTGTGTATTTCATGGTGAAGTACCGCAAGTATTTTTCCAGGAACGCATGAACTGCGCGTACGACACCCGCGAATTGCGCCACCTGCAGGTTTTGAAAGAAGCCGCGCACTGGCACCACGTGAAGTTCGTTACCGCGGAGCAGTGGACGGCGATCCGGTTGGCGTACCCGAGCAAACTCTACCATCCTAACCTGGTGATTCGCATCCTGCTGTTCATCGCTACCTGGATAGCTATCTCCGGGGTCAATGGGATATTTTTCCTGTTGGTTAACGAAATGCCAGAGACGCTTCAGGGAGTTTTATCCATCCTGGGAGGCGCGGGCGCGATGGTTCTCGTCGACAAGGTATTGGTCCAGACCAATAACCACTACCGATCGGGCGTCGTCGAAGCGGTGATCTATTGCGGGGTCGGGTACATGGTGTTGGGTATGGGGTTGATTACCGACTGGAATGTGCACCTCTTGTTTCTGGCCGCACTGGGCGCACTTAGTTATGTCGCCTATCGCTACCTCGATTTGATTGCTACGACCTTTGCGATATTCACCGCGGCAGGGTTCCTGTTTTATGAATGCTATGAAATGGGAGGGATCTTCCGACAAATCATTCCATTTGTTATCATGATTTCCTTCAGCCTGGTGTATTTCCTCGCTCAACGGGCAAAACGACTGGAGCGATGGATGCTTTGGGAAGAAAACCTGCTGATCGCCCAGGTGCTGAGTTTGCTACTGATCTACACCGGCGGCAATTACCTCGTTGTCCGAGAATGCAGCATTGCGCTCTTGAACATGAGCCTGATGGACGGCCAAGATATTCCGTTCGCATTTATTTTCTACACGTTCACGGCGGTCATGCCGTTGGCCCTGTTTTACCGCGGTGTGCAGTTGAGAAGCCTGATGCTCCTAAGACTGGGTGTCGTTACTTTGGTACTGTCTGTACTGACGTTCCGATACTACTTCAGCATTGCTCCTCCGGAGGTAGCCCTCACCGTGGGTGGAGCCATCGTGCTTGGGGTCACGGCCTGGTTGTACAGTTATTTGCAGACGATCCGGAATGGTTTTACGCGGGAGAAACTGCTGTCGAGGGCGGCCGTTGGCAACGATCTGGCCGCCTTTGCTGTATCGCAGACCATGGGAGGCAACGTCCACAAGCCCGACGAGTCGTTCAAAGGCGGTGACGGGAGCTTTGGCGGCGGGGGAGCGAGCGGGGATTTTTGAGGGAGGAGTGTATTCTTTGCGGGCTTTGCGCCTTTGCATGAACCAGTCTTTGCTCATAATTTCATGCCGAACCGAATGATCATCCACGTGTTTCGCACCAAGTCCGAAGTACACCACCATCGAAAGAATCCATTACTAATTCAAACGCTTATGAGATCCATTGTCGTAGTTACCCTGCTCTGTCTGGTGCAGTATTCATTTGCACAGCATGTTCCCACCATGGAAGAAGTGATTTCCTTGCGGGGCATAACCGGGATTGCCATTTCGCCGGATGGCCGGCACGTTGCTTATGGCGTCCAGACGACAGATTGGACGGACAACCGCTACGATACCGAACTATGGCTTTCCAAAAATGGAGAGCCGGGCTTTCAGCTGACGAATACGCCGAAGGGGAATAGCAGCAACGCGGCCTTTTCACCAGACGGTGCGTGGATTGCTTTTCTGGCCAGCCGGGGAAACAAAAACCAGATACATGTGATCCGCCCCGATGGTGGCGAAGCTCGCGCGGTGACAAACGAAGAGGAAGGAATCAACTCGTTTGTGTGGCACTCGTCGGGGAAGTCATTTATTTTTCAGCGATCAGAAAAGGAAGACCCGAGCAAGAAGGAGCGTGAAAAGCGGTACGGTGCATTTGAGGCAGACGATGCCGAATTTACCGTCCAGCATCTTTGGCAAGTTGATTTCACACCGGATCAGCGCGATCCTTCCGAGCTGCCCTGCTACGAGAAGTCGGACTCGCTGAAGTCAAAAGCCGGCTGCATCGAATGGCCAAAGGCCACGCGGTTGACGGAAGGTAAGTTCACCGTGACCAACTACCAGGTATCTCCGGACGGAACCAAGGTCGCCTTCTCGCATCAGCCCGATCCGCTGATCAATTCGTTTGTGAAGTCAGATATTTCCATGGTGGAGATTGCCACAAAAAAAGTCGTCAAACTGGTCTCCAACCCAAGTTCTGACTCTTTCCAGGATTGGTCGCCTGATTCGAAGGAGATCGTGTATGTCAGCAAAGAATCCGACACAGTCTCCAACTTTTTCACCAACGACAAGGCATTTATTCTGAACCTGAATTCAATGGCATCGCGACGCATTGGGGCAAACGTAGACGAGGATTTTGGAGGCATGCGCTGGCCAGTTGGCGGAATCGTAACCACGGTGCAGGCAAAGACTAAACGGGTTGCCTACCGGATCGATCCTGCCTCCGGCAAGGCCACCCAAATGATGGGCCTCCCTGACCAGGTTCTGCAATTGGCTTTCTCGAGATCCGGTGATCAATTTGCCATGAGCGCCCGCAACGGCGACCAACTCACGGAAGTATTTGTCTCACCGACACCAAACCCTGCACTGAAAAAGATTACAAACATGACAGGGCAACTCCATGGATGGAGTGTTGCGATGAGCGAGGTGATCAGTTGGAAGAGCAAGGATGGAACAACGATCGAGGGAGTTCTTCACAAGCCTTCGAATTACGACCCGGCAAAAAAATACCCATTGCTGGTCGTAATCCATGGAGGACCTACGGGTGTAGACACGCCTGCTCCGGTACCCGGTAGCGTTTACCCCATTGTTCAATGGCTCGACAAGGGAGCCCTGGTGTTGCGTGTCAACTACCGTGGTTCTGCCGGCTATGGTGAGGCATTCCGGTCCTTGAATGTGCGTAACCTCGGCGTGGGAGATGCCTGGGATGTCCTGTCGGGTATCGACTACCTGGATTCGAAGAAAATGATTGACCGGTCAAGGATGGGGTGCATGGGCTGGAGCCAGGGCGGGTACATTTCCGCTTTTCTGACGACCAACTCAACCGTGTTCAAAGCAATCTCGGTCGGTGCCGGGATCTCCAACTGGATGACCTACTATGTAAACACGGATATCCACCCGTTTACACGACAATACTTGAAGGCAACGCCATGGAACGATGAAGCGATTTACAAAAAGACGTCACCGATGACCAACATCAATCAGGCCAAAACACCAACGCTCATACAGCATGGCGAATTTGACCGCCGTGTGCCGATCGCCAACGCCTATGAGCTGTTGCAGGGACTGCGCGACCGCCGTGTGCCCGCCGAACTGATTGTATATAAAGGTTTCGGTCACGGGATTACCAAGCCCAAAGAGCGCCTTGCTGCCAATTGGCACAACTGGCAGTGGTTCGCAAAGTATGTGTGGGGGGAAAAGGTAGACCTGCCAGTCGGAAAATAGCCGAGAACTGCAAATGCAGAATGTAAAAGTCAAAATGTAAAAGAGAGACCCCCGGTTTACATTTTACATGTAGTGTTTTACACTTTGCGGTTTTGTCCCTTCGATGTGTGACCAAACGTTCACGCAAGCGTATTGTTAGGCTCCGAACATGTTCCAGTAGTACAATTGCCAGAGTGCAGCCATGGAGGTGAGGCAGAGCAGCGTGTAGTAAAGCTTGCTGACGGTGCGGTGGTAGCGAACCGTAAGCACTTTGACTAACCAATAGAGCATGAAGGCAGTCAGCAACAGATTCAGAAATGGAAAGTAGAGGAATACCTTTAGTGCTGTAGAAATTCCGTAGACGATCCCCTCTTCGTTCGCATTGGCGGCAACGCCGAGGTAGAAGACAAGCAGGACGAAGTAGTTCAGCCAGGCGATCAGTCGTGCATTGAGCGGCATGGGTTTGGTGAACCGGTGCGACTGGTATCCAATTCGCGAGAGGGCTACAAAAGGCCAGAAGAACAGCGCGAGGATGCCCAGGAGGATGGCCATCACAAAAATGAACAGGTGAAGTTCAGCACTTTTCAGTCCTGAAACTTTCCCCAGCGCAAAGATGGGCATGTTGCCGATGAACATGCGCGTGACAGCACCATCCTTCTTTTCAAACGAAACAATCGCCGTGGAATTCTTCTCACGGAAGACCAGGCTGTCAATCGGAATGATATGACGCACCCGTTCGCCCGACTGCACCCGGAGGCCGGTGGAATCGGTAGCCGTAATGGTGAAATCGCCAAGCATACCCGCCAATGAGGTAAAATCGGAATGGTTTTGTCGATTGGCGCGATACTTCCCGGCAAACTGCAGGAGGAACTCGTTGCTTACTTTCAGGGGTGGCGCGGGCGTTGCCTCCGGAAAGTACCGCGTCATGAATTCATCCAGAACATCGAGGTAGACTCCTCCGCCTTTGTCTGTATTGAAGGAGATAAAGAACCCTGCGTTATGCTGCGGAAACAGGGCCATCATGCTGTGGAACCAAAACGTATCTCCGCCATGACCAATTACCTCCACGCCACCGCGACTCACGTCCATAAATCCATGACGCATGGGGTTTACAGCGGGGTCATGTCGGTGGGCGGGCATTTTCATGGCAGCCAGGGTCGCACTATCCAGAATCTTCGCACCATTCAATGTTCCGTTCTCCAACAGTGCACGCATGAAGAGCACCATGTCAGTGGCCGTGGTAGAGGCCGATCCTGCAGGATAGAGCGGAACATACTCAAAGGGCTTTTCGGTAAAGTTGCCGGGAGTATACTGATACCCTTTGGACATCCGGCTTTGCATGTCAGCGGGCAAAGGTTGACGCAAGGTGGTGTTCTTCATCCCAAGCGGACTGAGGATATTCTTTTCAACGTAGTCATTGAATGACATACCAGAGACCTGCTCGACGATGTAGGCAGCGATGCCGGTTCCGAGGTTGGAATACGAGGCGTAGGTTCCCGGAGGCCTGACCCGGTCGGGCATATCATTGGCCAGAATTTCGCCCAGGGGCTTCATGGCGCTGCTGTCCCGCGCAAACAATCCGACAAAGCGGTCTTCAAAGCCGGGCGTATGCGTCATCAGGTGTTTGAGCGTAATGGGTTCTTTATAGGTTGGTTCGATTTGGAAATCCTTGATGTATAGGCTGATGTCGGCATTGAGATCGAGTTTACCTTGTTCCACCAACTGCATCACGCTCACCCAGGTGAATATTTTCGTGATGGAGCCGATGCGAAAGAGATCGGTGTTGGCCACTACAGGAACTCGGTTGGCTTCATCGGAGAATCCGTAGCCCTGGGCCAGTAGCACTTTCCCGTCTTTGATAATGGACACCGTTGCTCCGGCAATGTGTTTATCGCGAAGGTGTGCTGCCATGACGCCGTCCATAAATCCCCGCAGGGCAACTGTGTCGGTTAATGACTGAGCGAGAGTTCCTGAGAAAACGTGGAACAGGGAAAGAATGACCAGCAGCTTTTTCATAGGAGTTAGCAAAAGTGGAAATCGAAGTTAAGGGAAAACGCATCCCTTTACCAATGGTAATCGCCAGCGCCCACTGGTAGACGCCGGTTTGCACATGTTGGCAAATCATTGGCATCTTTAGGTATATCCAGAAATACCATGAAACACCTGATTCGTATTCTTGTCCTGGTCATCACGGTCGCGTTGGGGGCAAGTGCCCAAACCAAAAAGCCCATTGTTGCCTCCGACCTGATGAAGATCGTAACCACCAGTGAGCTTCAGCTTTCCCCCGATGGGAGCAGGGCCGTAATGGTCGTGAACCGCAAAGCGATCAAGGGCGATAACGAGTACTACTATACACGAAACCTGTACCTCGTGGATGTTTCCGGCACCACGCCCCCCCTTCAGCTCACCTTTGGTGACCGACTGGATGGATCCCCCCAATGGTCACCCGATGGAAAGCAGATTGCCTTCACGCGGACCGACGGCGACCGGTCACAGGTTTGGATTCTCCCCTTGACCGGCGGCGAAGCACATGTGTTGACGAAAGCTGAATACGGCGCCGGGTCGCCGCGATGGTCGCCCGATGGAAAACGAATCCTATACGCATCATCCATTCCCATCTACGCGATTGACGGTAAGACCCCCTGGTCCTACGAGCGCCCGGGCCGCCAGCAAGGCGACGAACTGAACGTGAAGAAGATGAAAGCGGATGAGCGCAAAAAGGTAGCGGCATCACCGGACGGAACGCTCGACGATATCCGCACCTGGCTGGCCAAGAATGCCAGTGAGTCGAACCCCCGCGTATTGAACCGGCAGAACCTCCAGGGCGAACTCAACCTTCAGCCCGATGAGTCATTCACCCATCTTTTTGCTATTCCCTCAAATGGCGAGGCGGCAGCCACCCAGCTCACCACAGGTTTCCAGGATTTCGAGAATGCCGAATGGTCACCCGATGGAAAGAAGATTGTATGCACATCGCGTGTATATCGCATCCACCCGGATCGGGAGCGCGACAGCGACCTCTGGATGGTTGATGTGGAGACCAAAACCGCGAAGGAGTTTCTCTCCTGGCCGGGATACAGCCTCTCCGATGGACAATATTCACCGGACGGTACGCAGGTCGTCTTCTCGGCAACGCCGAATGCCAACCGGCATGCCCAGCAAAATCAACTGGCGGTGGTGGCCAGCACCGGTGGTCAGTCGCAGCTGCTGGCGGCCACACTCGACCGGGATATCGGAGGAGCCGTGTGGTCCTACGACAGCAAGACGATCTATTTTGCTGCACAAACCGAGGGGGATATACCGATTTTCAGTGTACCGGCGAAGGGAGGTTCAGTTACCCGGGTTCTGGGTTCCGACAATGGGATAAATGATTTTGACGTGCATGGAGATCGCATCGTGTACGCGCTCACCGAGACAAGGAACCCCTGGGAAGTTCACGTCTACAATCAGAAAGACAAGTCAAGCAAGGCGCTCACGCAATTCAATGAGGCCTGGATGAAAGAACGCCAGGTGGTGTTCCCGAAGGAACATTGGATCACGCGCCCCGATGGAACGAAAGTACAATACTGGGTGATGGAACCGGCCGAGAGAAAGGATGGCACGAAGTACCCCACGATTCTCAACATCCACGGCGGACCGTCGGCGATGTGGGGCCCGGGTATATTCTCCATGTGGCACGAGTATCAGCTGGAAAACAGTTGGGGCTACGGCGTGGTGTACTCCAACCCACGCGGCAGCGGTGGGTACGGCGACAAATTCAAGAAGGGCAATTTCAAAGACTGGGGTGCAAGCCCTGCTGGCGATATCCTCGCCTCCCTGGATGATGCCATGAAAAACTATAGCTGGATTGACAAGGACCAGCTGTTTGTTGAAGGCGGTAGCTACGCCGGATACATGGTTGCGTGGATCATTAGCCACGATCATCGTTTCAAGGCAGCCAACGCACAGCGCGGTGTCTATGACTTAACAACCTTCATGGGCGAAGGGAATGCCTGGTGGCTGGTGCCAACAAACTTTGGCGGCTATCCGTGGGAACCGGATACGCGCAAGTTGCTTGAAGCCGAGTCACCCTATAGCTATGTAAAAGAGATACAGACACCCCTGTTGATTATTCACGGTGACCAGGATTTGCGAACCGGGGTGATTCAGTCGGAAATGCTTTACAAGAGCCTCAAGATTCTCAACAAGCCGGTCGAATACATTCGCTATCCAAGGGAAGGCCATGAACTGACACGGAGCGGAAACCCCGGCCGGATGATGGATCACTTGTTGCGCGTAATTGAGTTCTTTGAACGGTACACCAGGCACCTGGAGGCCCCGCCGGCAACCCGGAAATAGGGACTAGGGCGTTACCAGGCTGTGCTCCAGCATGTATTGGGCGATCTGCACGGCATTGGTGGCCGCCCCTTTGCGGAGGTTGTCAGCTACGATCCACAGGTTGAGGGTTCGTGGCTGTGATTCATCGCGTCGAATGCGTCCGACAAACACTTCGTCTTTACCCTGGGTATGGATCGGCATCGGGTAGACGTTGTTCTTAACGTCGTCGGTGACGACAACACCGGGCATGCCGTGTAAATGTTCGATAACCTCGTCAACATCGAAATCATTGTGGAATTCGACATTGACGGCTTCGGAGTGGCCACCGATGGTTGGGACGCGCACGGTTGTGGCAGTTACGCCGATACTGTCGTCGCCGAGAATCTTCCGCGTCTCATTGACCATTTTCATCTCTTCCTTGGTGTACCCGTTGTCGAGGAAGACATCGATGTGCGGCAATGCATTCATGTCGATCGGGTGCGGGTAAACCTTATTACCCTGCACACCCTGACGTTCGTCCATCAGTTGCTGCACAGCGTCTTTGCCGGTACCGGTCACCGACTGATAGGTAGAGACAACTATGCGCTTAAGCTTGTATCGTACATGGAGCGGAGCAAGCACCATGACCATTTGAATGGTGGAGCAATTCGGGTTGGCAATGATGCGGTCGTCGATACGCAGGATATGCCCGTTGATTTCAGGGACAATCAATTTTTTGGAAGGATCCATCCGCCAGGCAGAGGAGTTGTCGACTACGATGGTTCCCTTCTCAGCAAAGCGTGGCGCCCACTCGAGCGACGTGCTTCCGCCGGCCGAGAAAATTGCGAGATCCGGGGCGAGGTTACAGGCCTCCTCCAGCCCCATGATCGTGTAATTTTTTCCTTTGAATTCCAGTGCCTTTCCCACATTCCGACTGGAGGCGACGAGGTATAAATCGTCATACGGAAAATTCCGTTCCTCCATCACCTTCAGGATTTCCTGACCGACCAACCCAGTAGCACCAACGACGACGGTTTTCATGACATTCGATTACTGAATAGGCGACAAAAATACTATTAAATGTAGTTTGCCTTCATGCGAGAATTAAATTTCCTGATGGTCATGACGATGATGTGTTGCGGACAGACAGCCATCGGCCAGTTTTCGGATTCCTTTTCCGATGGCGAGTTTCTGACGGCTCCGCCTTGGCAAGGGGATGCTGCGCGCTTTGCTGTCACAGGAAATCGTCTCCGCCTTCAGGCCCCGGCCCAGTCGGGAACAGCTTCCTTGGCAACGCCAAGTATGGCGGTTCACGCGGCGTCATGGATGTTCCGCGTACAACTGGACTTCACGCCAAGCAGCACAAACTATGCAAAGGTCTACCTCATGGCAGACATGCCTGACCTGGGATCCCCCGTGCAAGGTTACTTTGTCAAGATCGGAGGGATAAGCCGCGAGATCAGTTTGTACCGACAAACGGGAAGTGCGGAAGTGAAGGTGATCGATGGCCTTGACGATCGCGTGAACCAGGTAACGGTAAGTGCCACCATCCGTGTACTACGAAGCGAAGCGGGCACCTGGGAACTAGCGGTGGATGTCGGAAATACAGGTTCGTTGCAGCGAGAAGGAGAGGCCACTGATATTACCCATACATCCTCAGCCTGGTTTGGTGTGTATTGCGTATACACATCGACACGCTCCGACAGGTTCTGGTTCGACGACTTTATGGTGGAAGGAATGCCGGTGCCGGATAAAACACCGCCGAGCGTAGTTTCTGTACAAGCACTGGATGCAAATCGG
>JAYRXB010000366.1:0-6478 GCA_041917735.1 Cyclobacteriaceae bacterium | reverse complement strand
ATGGCCGTTTAGGGTGTGGATCAGTGTACCTGTTACTGTATTCCAGAGAATCGCGGATTTGTCGGAGTAGCCTGCAGCCAGAGTCCGGCCGTCGGGTGAGAAATGCAGGGAGAGAACTTTGACATCCGTTCGTCCTGTAAACGACATTAACTTTTCACGCGTAATGAAGTCCCACAGGCTGATCTTTCCTTCATCGTTGCCCGTTGCAAACAGGCGCCCGGTAGGACTGAACGCCACGTCTTTCACGAGGCCAGTTTGGCCGTTGAGCTTCAGGACTTTGGATTCCTGGAAGTCATACATCGAAAAATTGCCGTCATCGCTGGCTGATGCCAGGTAGCGATTGTCATAACTCATCGCCAGCGAAGTGATTTTGGCCTGGTGCGGCGGCAAGCTCCACGTGTCACCATTGGACAAGTCATAGACGGCAATGGTGCCCATATCTCCACCGGCAATTATTCTCCGGGAGTTTGTGGAGAAGATGGCCGTGCGGATGGTCTCATCCGTGCTCAGTTTGAATTTAATTTCCTTGGAAAGCGGTACCTGGGCTTCGGCGTGCAAGGCCAGGATCGAGCATATAATAGTACAGCATATCAATTTCATAGTTAGAAATCCCGTTTTTTTGAACCTCTCCCGGTATAGTATTTGAGTCCGGCCGAGAAGCCATAGTTAAAGACACCATCGATGTGCTGCGGCGAATAGTAGGGGCTGTAGTTGAAGTTCACCACCAGGTCCGGATCAGTTGCCTGTACGCCGCCATAACCGGCGGTCACCTGGAGGCCCAGCGAGCGACCCACCTTGAATTCAACGCCGAGGTCCATTTCAAAGCCGATACTCGTGCTCACGGAGAGGTTGAAAGCGGGCTGTGTTTGTGCCCCGTTGGTCGCCTGTTGCTGAGTCATGGTGTTGCTGTTGGTGAAATAGAAGGTGCCCTGGAAAAAGGGAACCACCTTCTTGGTATTGCTGGTAAAATTCACGCGAAACAGGCCGCCCAGGCTGTTGATGGTAGCATTTCGGAAGTTCTCATCCATGTTCCACTTGGCCATTCGGTAGGTTAACCCTGCGCTAAAGATCTCACTCACCTCCCACATGGCGGTGAACTTTACGAATGAGCCCGTACCCTTGGAGAAAAATCGCATAGACTCAGTTCCCGAGGTACCGGAACTGACAAGCACCCACGTATTCTTCAGGCTAAATGGGTCATCATCTTCCGCCGCTGAGAGTAAGCCGTAGTTCAGGGAAAACGATGCTTGGCTGAAGCAAGCCGTGGACGCAGCGCAAAGGACCGTAACGGTCAAAATCAAGGTTTTCAACGGAGGTGGGGTTGTTTCAAACGAAGATAACCAACACCCTGAATACCGTCAACAGTGTTTTTTCAGCCCATTTGGCACGATTTCACAAAAATTCCCGCTCCCCAGCAACCCTTCCGAAAAAATGACGTAATATTGATGTAATATCATTTTAATATCATATCCATGAGCAACGAAAAAAGCTATTCGCCGATGTCCGGTTACGTCATGTTAACCGTCGTCCTGCTGCTGACTGTCCTGGGCTTGTTTGGCATGCTGGCCCTCCGCAACCCCGTCTTTGCCTGGCTGTTTGCCCTGGCTACCTTGCTCTCGCCGGGGTTCTTTTTCCTCAACCCCAACACGTCGGTGGTGCTGGTGCTGTTTGGCGACTACAAAGGCACCGTGAAATCCAGCGGCTTCTTTTGGGTGAACCCGTTGTTCCTGAAGAAGCGCATCTCCCTGCGGGCGCGCAACTTCGACAGCGAGAAGATCAAGGTGAACGACAAGGTGGGTAACCCTATCCAGATTGGTGTTATCCTGGTGTGGCAGGTCAAAGACACGTTCAAGGCGGCCTTTGAGGTGGACAACTATGAAAACTTCGTTCGCATCCAGAGTGACGCTGCCGTGCGCACACTGGCGGGCATGTATCCCTACGACAATTTCGACAATGAGAACGAGATGACGCTGCGTTCCGGTCACGGTGAAGTGAACCAGGCGCTGGAGGAGACGCTGCGCAACCGCCTGGACATCGCCGGCATCTATGTCATCGAAGCGCGCATCGGCTACCTGGCCTATGCCCCGGAAATCGCCGGCGCCATGCTCCGTCGCCAACAGGCCGCTGCTGTGGTCGCCGCCCGGTACAAGATCGTGGAAGGCGCCGTGTCCATGGTGCAGATGGCCCTCGATCACTTGGCCAAACAAAACATCATTGACCTCGATGAGGAACGGAAGGCCGCCATGGTCAGCAACCTGATGGTTGTCCTCTGCGGCGACAAGGATGTAAACCCTGTGGTCAATACCGGTACGCTGAACCCCTGATGGCACAGAAGAAACCCTTTGTATTGCGCCTGGATCCCGACCTGCTCAAGGCGGTGGAGAAATGGGCGGCCGATGAATTCCGAAGCACCAACGGGCAGTTGGAATGGATTGTGCAGCAGGCCTTAAAAGAAGCTGGGCGGTTGAAGAAACCCAAACAGGGATGAGTCAATTTGAAAATTCGGGAATTTGAAAATTTGAAAATGTAGCGACCTCAGCACGAGAGTTCCATTTTCAAATTTTCAAATCTTCAAATTTTCAAATTAAGTACTTCTTTGCCATCTCCTTGTAACTATCGCTGATCAACTTCTTCAATGTGGGCATATGCAGCCCTTCCAGCGATTTCACATACAGGCACGATACGGACGTTTTGTTCTTGCCCAGCTTTTTCAACAGGGCTTCCTTTCCGCTAAACCCCGACATCAGGTAGATGGTCAAATTCTGCTTGCGGGGCGAAAAGGCGAGGATAGGCCAATCGCCTTCCTGCCCAGAGGCATAGACGTAATGGTATGTGCCAAACCCGACAATGGCGGTGCCCCACATCACGGGTGGCTCGCCGGAGATTTCCTGCATCATCTTTACCAACGTCCTGCAATCGTCCCGGACAGATTCCTTTTCCTGCGTATCGATGAATTTCTCGACGCTTGCCTTGGTGGGCTTGGTCTTTGGTTCAGCCATTTCTCTCTTCTTTGAACGAATATAAGAATTGCCTGAACCCGACGGAAGGCGGTTGGCTTTTAGCCCTTAGCCTTTAGCCTTTAGCTTTTAGCCTTTGGCTTTTGGCCTTTAGCTTTTGGCTTTTGGCTTTTAGCCTTTATTCGGAGTAGTCCAATGGGTCGGTCGGCTTGCTCAGCCGATGTACCTGGATCAGCTCATAGACGATCAGGCCATAGTGATACCACACGCCGACCATGAGCAACACAAACGTGATCACCATCCACATCGGAGCGTCGGGGCTCCACAGGGCGCGCGGAAGGCGAGCGGCCTGGGTGTCTACTTTAACCCCCCAGGTTGTGGTCACGGCAGACTCGGCATTGGCAAAAGTCTCATGTTCTTCTATGCGGGCCACGATCGTTAAGTCGCCGCTTACACTGGAGGGCAGGTCGTTGGGGAACTTCAGTTCACCGTAGCCGTCTTCATCGGTGGTAATGTCGCCGATCGACAACAGGCTGAACATGCGGGGAACATAGACTTTTACTTCTCCCTCGGCAAATGGGATGACTTCCCCTTTCTCATTCCAACTGGTAACGGTAACCAGGATCGTGTTGACGGAGTCAATCGTCTCGGCTTTGAGGTCTATGGCCACTTCAGCTACCTCGACGGTGGCCTCCTGGGTCAGGTAGTCCGCATCGCCGGAGAAAGTTGCGTTGAAGGTGAATGCATGGGCAACCTTCCGCAGGGCGTCGAAATTAGCGCCTTTGAGTTCGGCGATACCGGCCTCGTTGGTGGTGGCCTCGCCGAGTGTGACCGCCTGGTCATCGGCGTTTCCGGAGAACCGCAGTGTAATGCCCTTCACGGGCTCACTGTTCTCTTCGTCGGTAACCGTGGCCTTGAGATCAATACCCTGGTCGCCTTTTTGTGTGGCAACCAGTTCGATGGCAATGGCTAGTCCATCCTGGGCGAAGGCTGGGAGGGTCGCCGCAAGAACGAGCAGTATCAGGCAAGCGAAGGTTTTCATGACAGCGAAGGTTGAGGTTGGCTATTTGTGGCGGCTTTGGTTTGCTTCTCCTTTTCGATCATCTCGGCCGTCTCCCATACGGGAACGATCGGGACGAACTTGGAGGCCAACTTGAAGAGGATCATAAACAGGGCGATGCCAGCGCCTGTCAGCGCCCATTCAACCCAGGTCGCCGAGTAGTTTACATACTCCGGACGAATTTCTTGCATGGGCAGCAGGGGTGTTTCCAGGGTCGGGACGATGATGAGGTAGCGCTTGAACCACATGGCAATCACCAGCAACGCGGCGCTGAAGGTGATGGTATTGATGCTGCGGAACTTCGGAATGCCGATCAGGACGATGGGCAGCAGGATGCCGGCAAAGTTGGCGAAGTAGAACATCCAGCCGTATTGGTTGAGGTCCATCAGTTTGTGAATCAACTCCGCATTCCATTTCTCGGACGTATACCAGTCGGTGAGGTATTCGGAGAACGTAAAGTAGCCGTAGCCAGCGGCCATGGCAATGAGCATGTAGCCCACGTAGACGAAGTGCCGCTCCTGGATGTAGGCACCCAGGTTGTGGAGCTTACGGAACGCATACATCAGCAACACCAGCACGCCGGTGCCGGTATATACGGCGGCCAGCACGAAGTACGGTCCGAAGATGGTGCTGTGCCACCCCGGCCGCAGCGTCATGCCGAAGATCCAGGACAGTACGGAGCTTACAATGATGACAGTCGGGATGAGAATCAGCGACAGCACGTTGAGCGCGAGTTTCAGGTCGCGACGCTGCATGCGCGTATTCACAAAACCGGCCGACATAAACCGATAGAGCTTCCGGCGCCAGTTCGGCATGGTTTCTTCCGTGCGGGAGAGGATGGCGAAGTCGCGGATGGCCAGCAGGTAGAGAAAGAGGATGCCGCCGGCCAGGAAGGTCATGACGGCCACTACGTCCCAGATGATGGGTGACTGCAGGCGCGGGTGGATGAACAGGTAGTAGAGCCGGTCGAGGCGGCCGATGCACAGCAGGATGTAGAGCGGCCCGATGATGACAGAGATGACGGTCATCAACGCGGCGATCCGCATGAGCGGTTTACGCCATTCGGCATCAAACAGGTGCAGCAGGCCGCCGACGATGGCGCCTGTGTAACCGATGCCGATGAAGAAAATAAAGTTGACGATGTACACGCCCCAGATAACGTGGTCGCGCATGCCGGTGACGATGTGGCCTTCGACGACCTGCACATAAAGGGCATACATTCCGAAGAGGAAGAGGATTCCCCAGAAGCCGAGCCAGAGCAGTTCGCGCAGGGTCCACGTGGCCATCTGCGGCCAGAACTCCCGGAGCATCGACTTCGATGTCTTTTCAATATTCATAACTCAATTATTGAACGTCTTTGAAACGGGCCTTCTGATCGTCGGTGAGGTTCTTGAATCCACGTTCGACGGGGAACATCCGGTTGGACGGCGGCAGGTAGTACACCCGCGGCTTGGTCCCGAGTTCTTCCATGAAGCGGTAGCCGGCCTTGTCTTTGATCAACTGGCTGAAGCGCACGGTTTCGGAACCGTTGGTCACGGTGTCTTCGTTCTCGTCGCCGAAGTAGAAGACGCCGTTCGGGCAGGCCGTCACGCAGTCGGGCAGTTTGCCCTGGCGCACCATGTCGGGACAGAAGTCGCACTTCTCCACCGTGCTGTGTTTGCTCGGTGTGCTCGTTTCCGGTGAGTAGGGAGGGCAGGAGGTGGGTTCAACCACTTCGGGCTCACCCCAGTTGAAGACCCGGGTAGAGTACGGGCATCCGGCCATGCAGAACTTGCAGCCGATGCACCGTTCGTTGTCGATAAGAACCAGGCCATCCGAGCGCTTGAACGTGGCGTCCACCGGGCAAACCTTCACACAGGGAGGGTTGTCGCAGTGAAAGCACGTCTTGGGAAACCAGTACGGCGCGGCGTTGTCGTTGTCCTTCATGAGTTTCACCTGCAGCCACTCCTTTTCTTCGGGGATGTGGTGCATTTTGTTGCAGGCAACGATGCACTTGCGCGCGTTGCGGCATTTGCCGAGGTCGATGACCATGACAAACCTGCGTCCTTCGATTCCTTCACGACCCGTGACGTTTCGCGCCATGGTGCCGGCGTGTTCGTGGGTCTCCACCTTGAGGTCTGCGGTGTCCACTTCGACGATCTCACCGTCGGGTGACAGCAGCTTTACCGTATGGTTGTGCGCAGGCTTCTTTTCATCCGGCTCGCCGAGCAGCCGGGTTGCGCCGGCCACACTGGCCAGGCCTAACGCGAGCCCGGTGCGGATGAAGTTTCTGCGTTTTGATTTGTCGTTGTCCATGGTGCGATGCGTTTCTGGTTAAACACTTCCCGGGTCGGCGCCTAAAGTGGCCCCTGGCGCCATTCCAGGATCTCCCGGTTGCTTACTTTCTTCCTGGGAGCCTTGTCAAGTACCGACTTGCTTACCTCCACGAGTTTTCCATCCGGTGTAAGCATTTTTACGGTTT
>JAYRXB010000365.1:0-3537 GCA_041917735.1 Cyclobacteriaceae bacterium | reverse complement strand
GTGAATTTTCCGCGGATGGCCATCACCAAACCCATGCCGGCAGCCGCCAGCAATGTCCGGTAGAAAACCATCTCAACGGCAGGGATGGAGATCAGCTTTCCGAGTATCCCGGTAAATCCAAACAGGATTACGATGAAGTGTAGCCGGAAAAAATCAGGCGTCGATGGCTTCATCGTGGGGTAAAGCGATACAGGACGAGGGAAACCACAACGAAGATGAGGTTTGGAATCCATGCCGCTACGACGGGATGAAGTCCTCCCGTTTCAGCAAAGCGCCGCGTGAGCAGGAAGAACAGGATGAAGATGAAAGCAAGCACGAATCCCAGGGCGATTTGCAGTCCTGTTCCTCCCCGGCTTTTACGTGAGGAAACAGTCACACCCATAAAGACCAAAATGAATGTTGTGAAGGGCGCTGCCATACGAATGTGTTGTTCAACTTCATACATGCCAACGCCGGTTGCTCCGCGGAACCTGAGCTTGGCAATGTGTTCCTTCAGCTCGGGTGTAGTCATCCCTTCATAGCTGCGTTCCTGGGCCTCGAAGTCCTTTGGTGCAATGGCCAGCGCTGTATCCAGCCGCTGCCCGGAGGTAATGAACGTCCGTGTGTCGGTGGTTCGTGCGGATGTAAACACATCGTTCACCCGATGTACCTTCCACATGCTCAGAGTCCAGGTATGCTTGGTGGTATCCCACGTAATGGTCTCCGCGGTGAGCTTTTCCAGCAGCACGTTATCCTTGAAGCGTTCCAGGGTGAACTGGTAGCCGGTGTTGGAGACGTTGTTGTAGTCCTTAATAAAGAGATACACCTGCGGCGCGACCTGGAGGTGAACGTTTTGGGCGGTGGTGTAATACCGGTTATTGAAGTACCGGAGTTCGAAGGCCAGTCGTGACTTGGTGGCGGCAGGGATGACCCAGCCGTTCAGGATGAAACTGATGGACGCGATGACGGCAGACGCGAGAAAATAGGGCAGCAACAAGCGGCGGAAACTGACGCCGCCGCTCAGGATCGAAATAATCTCCGTATGGCTGGCGAGCCGGGAAGTGACATAAATAATGGCGATGAAGATGGTGATGGGTGTGATCAGCCCGGCAATCCAGGGTATGAAATCGAGGTAGTATCCAAGAATCTCCCCGCTCGCGAGGTTATTCTTGGCGAACTTGTCCATCTTCTCCGTCACGTCGATCACCGTGATAATTGCCATGAGGATAAGCACCACAAAGAAGAATGTGGATAGGACTTTCTTGAGGATGTAACGGTCCAGGATCTTCATGATTTCACAGGCGCTTCGATACTACCTTCACCATGCGGGATTTCCAGGGTCCAAACGTTCCGGCGAGGATTTGCTCCCGGGCTTCCCGCACCAGCCACAGGTAAAAGGTAAGGTTATGGATAGAAGCAATTTGCGCGCCTAAAATTTCTTTGCTGATGATCAGGTGCCGTAAATAGGCCTTGCTGTGCATTCCGCTGGCGTACCCGCCGAGCCCCGGGTCCAGCGGGCTGAGGTCGTCCTTCCACTTTTCGTTCCGGATGTTGATGATTCCCTCGGTCGTGAACAGCATCCCGTTGCGGGCATTGCGGGTCGGCATCACGCAGTCAAACATGTCGATACCCAGGGCGATCGATTCGAGGATGTTCTCCGGCGTTCCGACGCCCATCAGATACCGGGGCTTGCTGGCAGGCAAGATACCACACACCAATTCGGTCATGGCATACATGTCTTCTGCGGGCTCACCCACCGACAAGCCGCCGATGGCGTTTCCTTGCTGGTTTTGTGAGGCAATAAACTCCGCGGATTCCTTCCGGAGGTCGGGGAACGTGCTGCCCTGCACAATCGGGAAAAGCACCTGTTCGTAGCCGTACTTTGGCTGCGTAGCTCCCATCTGATGCACACACCGCACCAGCCAGTCGTGTGTTATCTTCATCGACTTCTTCGCATACGCATAGTCGCACGGGTACGGCGTGCATTCGTCGAATGCCATGACAATGTCGGCGCCGATGCTTCGCTGAATAGCGATGGCGTTTTCCGGGCTGAAGAAATGACGGGATCCGTCAATGTGTGACTTGAAGGTGGCACCCTCTGCGGTGATCTTCCGGTTCTCGGAAAGAGAATAAACCTGGTAACCGCCGCTGTCGGTGAGGATGGGCCTTGACCAGCCCATAAACCGATGAAGGCCGCCAGCCCGTTCCAACAAGTCGGTGCCGGGCCGAAGGTAGAGGTGATACGTATTGCCCAGGATGATCCTGGCGTTGATGTCTGCTTCCAGTTCGCGTTGATGCACCGCCTTCACTGATCCTGCGGTTCCGACCGGCATGAAGATCGGCGTCGGGATGTCCCCATGGTCCGTAGTGATCAGCCCAGCCCGTGCCTTTGATGAAGGGTCTGTGCCATAAAGCTGGAATTTCATCGTTGCAAATATACGTGGGGAGTCGGCATGACACCCCACGCGACAAAGGCCTTCGCTCAATTTTGCCGTTGTTGTCCACTCCGGGCGGTTAATTCGCATATCTTTGGGCTCCTTTTATCACTGTGTTGCTCGTTCTCCTACTCTTTGCCGGTCTTGTATCACTCATCCAGGTCGTTTACCTGGGCCGCTACCTGTATGCCTTTCGTCATCGGCAGGTGGGCGAGAGCACCAATACACCCCCGGTTTCGGTGGTGGTGTGTGCCCACGATGAGGAAGCAAACCTCCGTGAACTTCTTCCCTTGTTGGTGGCGCAGGACTACCCCGACTTTGAGGTGATTGTTGTGGAAGATCGTTGCAATGACGGCACCTACGATTACCTTCTTGAGGCGACGCGCGTGCATCCACGGCTTCGGATGGTCAGGGTCAAGTACCTTCCGGAACATGTGACCGGCAAAAAGTACGCGCTTACCCTGGGTGTGAAGGCGGCAACATATGAGTGGGTGCTTCTTACCGACGCTGACTGTCGTCCGGTGGGCCAGCAATGGATCAGGTCAATGGCGGGTGGAATGACCGCTGACAAAGAAATTGTGCTGGGGTACTCGCCATACGAACGCAAACCCGGCTTCTTGAATACCTTTATCCGTTTTGAGTCCTTGATCACTGCGACACAATTCGTTGGCCGGGCGCTTTTGGGTACTCCGTATATGGGCACCGGCAGGAACCTCGCCTATCGAAAGGCGTTGTTTCTGAACAACAAGGGCTTCCACGATCACCTGGGTGTTACCGGTGGCGATGATGACCTGTTTGTGAATCGCCATGCATCCCGCGACAACACGTCGGTTTGCCTCGGTGAGGCTTCCCTCATGCGCTCGCTCCCTGAAACGACCTGGTCAAACTTCCTCCACCAGAAGAAGCGGCATCTTTCGGTGGGTAAGTATTATCGCTGGCGTGATCGGTGGACGCTTGGCGTGTTCACGCTCACCTGGATTTTCAGCTGGATGCTTCTTCCATGTACACTGCTGCCGGAAGCGGTGGGGTATGGAGCGTGGGCAGGCTTTCTCGCTCGGTCATTTTTGTTGACCTGGCTTGTGCACCGAGCCTCCCGGAGGATGGGGGAACCGTTCGAAGCGTG
>JAYRXB010000364.1:0-3633 GCA_041917735.1 Cyclobacteriaceae bacterium | reverse complement strand
TGGCTACCGCGAGTCTCCAATCCTCGGAAGAAAAACTACGGGCAGCAATCCGGGTCATTACCGAGGAAAAGAAGACGGATCCCTCCTTTCAGCATGTTAATGAGGAGGCCTTGCATCGGATTGTCGTAAACGAACTCGAAAAGACCTATTTGACCAAATGGGTTGACGATGACAACCAGGCCGGGCTTTTTGGAGGTTTCAAGATGCTCACCAAGAAAATTTCGGGCTTCATCCGTGATGTTGCGCCGGACTACCCTTACCCGAATTCACTGGTGAGCACAATGCTCCTGGCAGCCAACGAACAGCTGTTTTTTGTCCAACACCTCCCCACTCTTTCCAACCTGGACAAGCAACTTTCGTCTGTTGAATTGCATGGCCAGCTTCGGGAGTTCATCGAATCCATGGTTTTCGGAGCCATTAAAAAGCGATAGGCATGCTGACCAACTTTTCCATTGTCCGGATCATCCGCGTGATTGGTCTGACGCAAAACCACGGCCTCAACTTGCACGAGCTCCATCCCGTGGAGATGAACACGCGGACGTACACGCGGAGGGATCTTCAGGAATTTGAACGCGACCTCACCGAAGCCGGTCATTTGTCCAGGATTATCTTTCTTAAAAAGTATATTCCAAAGGACGGCTTGCAGGCCTTTTTGCGCGAGCAGCCGAGTCCCGTTGTCACTTTTGAGGTGGACGGCGAACAGTTGAAGCCTCTCCTTTGGATTCCTTCCGGGAAGTCGCTCGCGGGGTTCCGCATGGAGGCCACAGCGCATGACGCCGTTTCCTGGGAAAACGCGCTGCCCAATCGCCTGGTGCAATCGGAGGCAGGCGAAGTTCTTTGCCTCACTTCCGTGATTTACGAAAACCCCGTTAGCCCTGCGACCGGTGAAGATCAGAACCTGAGCCCGCTAAGACGGTTGATCCGTCTCCTGGCAACCGAGCGAAAAGAAATTGTTTACATCCTCTTTTATGCCCTCCTGGTAGGCTTTGTTAGCCTCGCGCTCCCGCTGGGTATCCAGACCACGGTGGAACTGATTTCCGGGGGCGTATTCTTCAGCTCCGTATACCTGATGATCGGCCTGGTCATCCTCGGCGTCCTTGTGGGTGGCGCCCTCCAGATTGTACAAATCAGTATGGTCGACTACTTGCAGCGTCGCGTATTTACCAAGGCTGCCCTGGAGTTTGCTTATCGGATTCCCCGCCTGCGCCTCGAATCCCTTACCGAAAAGTATACGCCAGAGCTCATCAATCGTTTCTTCGACGTGATGACTGTACAAAAAGGCCTCCCCAAGCTTCTCATTGATCTCGCATCGGCCGTGATTCAGATCCTGTTCGGTTTGTTGTTGATATCGCTCTATCACCCGTTCTTCATCTTGTTCGGCCTGCTTCTGATTTCCGTTCTCGTTGCCATCTTCTATACAACTGGCCCACGTGGACTACAGTCATCCATCAATGAATCAAAGTATAAGTATCGTGTGGCCCATTGGCTGGAAGAACTTGGCCGGGCCATCCAGTCGTTCAAGCTCGGAGGCACCACAGACCTTCCGCTTCGAAAAACAGACTACAACGTTAATGGCTACCTGAAGTATCGGACCATTCATTTCAATATACTGCTGACCCAGTTCTCATTTATCGTACTGTTCAAGGCAGCCGTAATCGGAGGTTTGTTGATCGTGGGCACGATCCTGGTCGTCAGCCGGGAAATTACTCTTGGCCAGTTGGTGGCATCTGAAATTGTCATTATCCTCATTGTGAACTCCGTCGAGAAGATCATCATGTACATGGATGTTGTCTATGACTTATTGACGGCCGTTGACAAGATAGCCCACGTTACCGATCTCCCGATCGAGCGATTTGGCGGCCTCGACGTGACACCCCGCCATGAAAAGGGTTTCGCGATTGATGTCCGCAACCTCTCCTACACCTTCGCCGACAACGGCATTGGTTTGCGCGACATTAATTTTTCGGTGGCCCCGGGGGAGCGAGTCTGCATATCCGGTCCCGGTGGAAGCGGAAAAACCGTATTAACGAATATTGTAGCCGGTCTCTATGCGAACTATCAGGGATCGGTTACCCTGGATGGCTACTCCCTCCGTGACCTTGACTTGACGCACCTTCGCGAAAAGATCGCCAAGAACATCAGCGTGGAAGACCTCTTCGATGGCACCATCCTGGAGAATCTCTCGGTTGGCAATGCGCATTCTTCTGCAGACCGGGTGCTGAAGGCACTCCAAAAGGTAGGGCTTGCGGATACGATCAACGCCCTTCCCGAAGGACTCAGCACACACTTGCTTAGCGGCGGCAAGGGGCTTCCGGATACCGTGATTCAAAAACTCATCCTGAGCCGATGCATCGCCAAGCAGCCCCGTCTGATGGTATTGAATGATTTCTTCATTGGGTTGCCCCGGTCAGAGAAACTCTCCCTGATTCAAACCATCATCGATCCTTCCAATCCGTGGACCCTGATCGCCGTTTCCAACGATCCGATGATCATGTCGGCCTGCGACCGGGTGATCGTGCTTGACCAGGGGCGACTGATCTCCTCCGGGCCATTCTCCGAACTGATCAAGGAAGACCGCATCAAAAAAATCATTGACTAGGCCATGCTCCGACTATCCAACGAATCCATCGAAAAGGGGCTTCAACCCGACGCCCTCTATTCACTGCGTGCTTTGCGCACACCGGACGGAGGCAAACGCCTGGCCCGGATCCTGCTCGTACTCGGTGCGGTTATGGCCATCGTCCTCTTTCTGCCCTGGCAACAGAACATCCACGGCAAAGGGAAAGTCACGGCCTTGTCACCCGGCAACCGCCCCCAGACGATCGAGACAGCCATTGCGGGAAGAATCCAGCAATGGAAAATCAACGAGGGGCAATTGGTCAACGTTGGCGATACCATTGCCATCCTCAGTGAAATCAAGGAGAAATATTTCGACCCTGCCCTCCTGCAAAGGCTCCGCGAGATCATTGCGTCCAAAGAACAGAGCTATGAATCCAAGAACCAGAAGGCTCTTGCGCTTCAGCGTCAAATAAAGTCGCTGCAGGATGCCATGCAGGGAAAGATCGATCAAGCGAAGGCTAAACTGGAAGGGGAGCGCGTACGGTTCAACAACGCGAAAAATCAATATGAGCGCAACAAGAAACTCTACGAAGCTGGCAACATACCACTGACCAAATTCCAGGACTTTGAATACAAGTACCAAGGCAGCGAGGCCGATTTCATCAATGCCGAAATCGAAATCCAGCGCGTACAGTCCGAGTACCTTGACAAGATCAGCAAGGCAGAATCAGACTTGAGCAATACCCTGGCCGAGCAGTTTGACACCCAGGCTGAACTGGCCAAGCTGAGAAATGAATACGTGAACATGCAGGTCAGAGCCCAGCAGTACTTCATCCTGGCGCCCCAGACCGGTTATGTGGTAAAGGCTACGCAGGCCGGCATCGGGCAGACCATCAAGGAAGGCGACGCGTTGTGCACCATCATGCCAAGAAGCAATGACATAGCGGTGGAAATGTATGTCCGAGCCATGGATGTACCCCTCCTCAGCATTGGGCGGAAAGTCCGGATTGAATTTGACGGCTTTCCGGCACTGCAGTTTTCAGGCTGGCCCAGTATTTCCGTGGGAACCTTTGG
>JAYRXB010000363.1:0-6322 GCA_041917735.1 Cyclobacteriaceae bacterium | reverse complement strand
TCACCGAGAACCAGGCACAGCTGCCGTTGTATGCCACGGAGTATGGCAGCCTGTACGGGTACAACATTGTTCCGCACCAGGGGTTCTGGAAGGGATTCAAGACTTCGGGCGTGGATTTCTTTGAAGCCCGCGGATACCTTGATTTTAACCTCTCAAAAAGTATCTGGATGCAGTTTGGTCACGACCGCACGTTTATCGGGAACGGGCTTCGGTCGTTGATCTACTCCGATTTTGCTCCACCCAGCCAATTCCTGCGGGCCAACGTCAAGGTATGGAAGTTGAACTACCTCTTTCAACTCAACCGCATGACCGCTGATAACAGAAGTTCCGGCGGTCAACGCTATCCCGATAAGTACATGGCCTTTCATCACCTGAGCTTCAACATCGGGAAGAAACTGAACCTCGGGTTCTTTGAGTCGGTGATGTTCTCACCGCAGGATTCGATCAATGGGGGCACCTTCGAATTGAGTTACCTGAACCCGGTAATCTTTTACCGCGCCATTGAGCAACAGAATGGGAGCGCCGACAATGTGATACTCGGGTTTGACTGGAAGTGGTTGATCCGGCCCCGTCTATCCTTCTATGGTCAATTTGTCCTGGACGAATTTGTCTTGAAAGAGGTGACCTCCGGAAGTGGATGGTGGGCAAACAAGTATGGGCTGCAGGCTGGCTTCAAGTACATCGATGTGGCGGGCATTTCCAACCTTGACCTGCAGGTGGAGGGGAATGTTGTTCGGCCATTCACCTACGCACACAAGAACCTGTTTACCAATTATACCCATTTTCTGCAGCCTATCGGCCACCCGATGGGGGCAAATTTCTATGAAGTAGCTACGGTAGTTCGGTACCAGCCGATTCCGCGGCTAGCCATGACCGTCAAGGGTTCGTATACCAGCACGGGCCGCGATAGCCTTGTTCCGCCGTATACCAACTGGGGGCAGGATATCAACAAGAGCTACGACACGCGGCAGCAGGATTACAACAATAAAATCGCACAGGGTACCGACAATACCATTATCTTCAGCGACATTCAGTTATCCTACATGCTGCGTCACAACTTCTTCATTGATGTCCGGCAGACCTTCCGGAACGCAACCAGCCCGGATCCGGCGTTCAATAACAGTACGTCCCTGTTCACGTTTGCCATCCGGTGGAACATCGCTGCGCGTAACTATGACTTTTAGCCGATGATGGTTTTTCGCCGCATGCTGTCTTTTGCCAACCGCCTGAACCTGCGGTTGCCGCTCTTTTTCTTCTATTCCATCCTGGGGATCATCTTCGGTGCCTTCAATATCGTCCTCGTCATCCCGATGCTCAAGGTATTGTTTGACAAATCGGGCGCCGAAGTTCTGCCGCCGGCACTGCCTGATTTCTCGCTCTCTACCGAATGGGTCACCGGGGTGTTTAATCACTACTTCCTTACCATCATCCAGGATTACGGCAAGTTGAATGCCTTGCTTTTTGTTTGCGCCCTGATTGTTGGCTGCGTGATATTTGCCAACCTTTTTCGGTACCTGGAGCGCGTAATTGCCACCAAGATCCGGGTAGACCTCGTGCGCAACATGCGGCTGGAAATTTTCCGCAAGGTATCCCAGTTGCACATTGGCTTCTTCAACGACAAGCGCAAGGGTGACCTGATATCGCGCTTTACCAACGACGTCTATGAAGTGGAGAATGCCGTGATGAACAGCCTGAAGGCGGTGCTGAAGGAGCCCATTACCATCGTCGTGTATTTCTTTGTCCTGTTTACCATTTCTCCGAAACTCACCCTCTTCACGCTGCTTGTGCTTCCGATAACCGGCGGCGTGCTCGCAGAGATCATCAAGCAGTTGAAGAAGCAGGCAACGGCCAGCCAGGAATCCCTGGGAAGAATCGTCAATATCCTCGATGAGGCCTTCAGCGGCATGCGGGTTATCAAGGCTTTCAATGCCCGCAACTTCATCCTTCGCAAGATTGAGGAGGAAAGTGCCTACTACCGGAAAGTCAACAAGTCGATGTCGTATAAGAACGAACTGGCATCTCCGGTTTCTGAAATACTCGGCGTAATCATTGTGGCTGGCATCATCTTTTTTGGCGGCAACCTGGTGTTGGCGGATGAGTCGTCCCTCCAACCGGAAGTGTTCATTGGATTCCTGGCTGTATTTTCCATGATTATCCAACCCGCCAAGAATTTCTCCAACGGAATCACCTCCCTGCAGCGGGGCACCGCGTCGGCCAAGCGGATCTTTGAATTGATCGACCTGGAGCCAGCCATTCGTGATAAGCCGAATGCCGAAGTGCTGAAGAGCTTTGCGGATTCGATCGAGTTCCGGAATGTTTCATTTGCATACGACACCGAACCTGTACTGAAAAATATCAACCTGGTCATTCCCAAGGGAAGGACTGTGGCACTTGTGGGTCCGTCTGGCGGAGGCAAATCGACACTGGCCGATCTCGTTCCCCGGTTCTACGACCCGCTGGAAGGGTCGGTGCTCATCGATGGAAAGTCCTTGAAAGACTACAACCTCGAGTCCATTCGCCACCACATGGGTGTGGTTACCCAGGAGTCGATACTCTTTAATGATACCATCTTCAACAACATTGCCTTTGGCAAAGAGGGAGTCAGTGAGCAGGCCGTGATGGAAGCGGCCCGGATCGCCAATGCGCATGATTTCATTATGCAGACGGAAAACGGGTATCAGACGTTCATTGGTGAACGAGGCTCCAAGCTTTCCGGTGGACAACGCCAGCGACTCAGTATCGCCCGGGCCGTTCTCAAGAACCCACCCATCCTGATCCTGGATGAAGCTACCTCCGCCCTTGACTCGGAATCGGAAAAACTCGTGCAGGAGGCCCTTTTCAATTTGATGAAGAACAGAACATCCCTGATTATCGCACACCGGCTGAGCACCATCCAGCATGCCGACGAAATCCTGGTCGTGCAGGAAGGTCAGATCGTAGAGCGAGGAACACACCAACAACTCCTGGAACAACGGGGTACCTACTGGAAATTGTCAACCCTTCAAAAAAACTGACATAGGTGCCCGAAGGCGGACGATTGCGGGAAAGCGTTATCCGGATTAGTGGGATTTCCTTAGTTTTACGAAACGAATAGGCATGAACCGGAAGCGACTCCTCCTGTACCTCATCTTTGTGGTCTACCAGGCAGGGGCGTTTGCATTCACGTACATGGTCGATGGTCATCTCGACCTGCTGGGATTGTTGAAGTTTATCCCCTGGTTCAAATACATCGCTTTTCTCGGGCTGTTGATGATTGTTCTTGACATCACCTGGTACGTTATCGATTGGAGGAACAGTAGACAGGAAAGGCAGGAGCTCAAGGATGAAAACACAAACCTCAAGGCGAAAATATACGACCTGCAGGAAGCATCGCGAAAGCGCCAGGAACCGCAAAAACCATGAACGAAATACAACGCATTGAACAGGAGCTCCGGGAGGCTTCTGGTTTGCTCGATGCATTCATCAAGAATGCCGCCACCCTCGCACAAATCGGAAAGGCAGCCGATCTGATGGCGGGCGCGGTATCCTCGGGTCACAAGATTATTTCCTGCGGCAACGGAGGATCCCATTGCGACGCCATGCACTTTGCCGAAGAACTTACCGGTAAGTACCGCGAGCCCCGGAAGGCTATCCCTGCCATCTGTATCTCGGACCCTTCGCACATTTCATGCGTGGGCAATGACTATGGCTACGACCATATTTTTTCGCGGTACCTCGAGGCCCTCGGAAACCCGGGAGATGTGTTGCTGGGAATCAGCACCAGCGGCAAGTCGGCCAACGTGATCAAGGCAGCTGAAACAGCGCGGCAGCGTGGTATGAAGGTCGTAGTGCTCACCGGAAAGGACGGCGGGAGCCTGGCTTCCCTGGCGGATGTGGAAATCCGTGTTCCGCACTTCGGTTTCGCGGATCGCATCCAGGAGATCCACATCAAGGTCATTCATATCCTCATCCTGCTGATCGAAGAGAAGGTCAAATAGACCCGCATACGGGCACGAATGCCCGGGGAATTCGCCCAAACCAAAAACATCAGGAAAACCGTCAGACCGCAACCCGGTTCCGGTGGACACATTTGCCGTCCTTGCATGTATAAGCATGTACGGACTATGGTTTCAAGGACCTTTGGCAGTGCCGTGTTTGGTGTTGATGCACGGACCATTACCGTGGAAATCAACATCACCACCGGTCATGGGCTTTTTATCTCAGGCCTTCCGGATGGCGCTGTAAAGGAAAGTCAGCACCGGGTAGAGTCGGCCATGAAAACAGCGAGGTACTACATGCCGCGCAACAAGGTGGTGGTCAACCTGGCACCGGCAGACATTCGGAAGGAGGGCTCGGCCTACGACCTCCCCATTGCCCTGAGTGTCCTTCAAGCCTCCCAGCAGATTACGTCAGTGGAACTTGACAAATATATCATCATGGGTGAATTGTCTCTTGACGGAACTCTGCGGCCGATCAAGGGTGTGTTACCCATCGCGATCCAGGCGAAGCGGGAGAACTTCAAAGGGCTCGTGCTCCCCAAGGTGAACGCCAATGAAGCGGCCATTGTTGGCGGGCTCGACGTCATCGGCGTGGAGACCCTCCGGGAAGCGATTGATTTCTTTGAGGAAAAGTTGGCCATCGTGCCGTTGTCGATTGATCCCCGCGATGTGTTTGAGGCGCGCGTCAATGCCTATGATGCTGACTTCAGGGATGTTCAGGGCCAGGAAAATATCAAGCGGGCCATGGAGATCGCAGCTGCCGGCGGCCACAATGTAATCATGATTGGGCCGCCCGGCGCAGGGAAAACCATGCTTGCCAAGCGGCTGCCTACCATTTTGCCACCACTTACCCTGCACGAGGCACTCGAGACTACCAAGATCCATTCCGTGGCGGGAAAGATCGGAAAGAACGGTTCGCTGATGACGATCCGCCCGTTCCGTTCGCCGCACCATACCATTTCGGATGTCGCCTTGGTGGGTGGTGGCGGCAACCCTCAACCCGGAGAGATATCCCTCTCGCACAACGGGGTGCTTTTCCTGGATGAGTTACCGGAATTTAAGCGAGCCGTGCTGGAAGTCATGCGTCAACCGATGGAGGAGCGGCGGGTGACCATCTCCCGCGCGAGGGTCTCTATTGACTACCCGGCAAACTTCATGCTGGTGGCCAGCATGAATCCATGCCCATGTGGATACTACAACCACCCCGAGAAGGAATGCGTCTGTGGTCCCGGTGTGGTGCAACGCTACCTCAGCAAGATCAGCGGACCGCTGCTGGACCGGATTGACCTCCACGTAGAGGTGGTGCCGGTCAGCTTTGATGAAATGACCCAGCAGCGGCCGGTCGAGTGCAGTGATGTAATCCGCGAGCGTGTGGTGCAGGCCCGCAACATCCAGTTGGAGCGGTTTCGTGGCCAGACGTCCATCTTTTGCAATGCGATGATGCCGTCCAACGTAGTCAAAGAAATCTGCGTGGTAGGCGAGTCTGGCGTTTCGCTCCTGAAGACCGCCATGGAGCGACTGGGGTTGTCGGCACGTGCGTATGACCGGATTCTGAAAGTCTCGCGCACGATAGCCGATCTGGCTGGTTCTGCTGAAATCAAGCCAGAGCACCTGGCCGAAGCCATTCAGTACCGGAGTTTGGATCGGGACGGCTGGGCGGGGTGAATTAGTCCATGGTCGATAGTCGATGGTCGATAGTCAATGATCAATAGTGTGGAGATGATAATTTAGTGGTAATGGCATTTAAGTTTGAGGGGCTACGGGTTTGGCAGATGGCGGTTGAGCTTTCCGGGGAAGTTGATGAGCTCTGCAAATCGTTTCCTGAATCCGAACGATACGTTTTGACGAGCCAGATGCAGCGAGCAGCCGATTCAATTTCACTAAACATCGCAGAAGGCTCCACGGGACAGTCAACGGCTGAATTCAAACGGTTTTTGGGAATAGCCTTAAGGTCAGCGCTCGAAGTCGTTGGCTGCCTTTTCCTCGGAAAAAGGCGGGGAATCATCAGCGCGGAAAGCTTTGATTATTTCTACCAGGCTCTGACCAGGTTGATAAAGGGCATTCAATCGCTGCGATCGTCCCTGAAATAGCACCCCATTACCATGGACTAATGACCATGGACTCTTGACCATTGACAATCGACTATTGATAATGATCCTCCAAAAATCGAATATTGACCTGCATGCTGCGCATCATAGTCATTTACGGTCTGGCTCTGGCTGCCCTGGTGGCATTGTTGAACTACATCGAATACCGGTTCCTGGTCCGCGACCTGTCGCAGGAAGTTTATGTGGGCGTTATTGCCGTGATCTTTACGGGCCTCGGCATCTGGGCGGGCCCCCGGC
>JAYRXB010000362.1:0-5534 GCA_041917735.1 Cyclobacteriaceae bacterium | reverse complement strand
TCTTCTGGTTTGGGACGGACCGCGGACTCTACAAGCTGACTTTTAATGCCTTCGAGAAAGTGATTCAGGAGATTGACGACCCGGTGACCTGCCTGTACCGGGATGGCGATGACCTGTGGCTGGGCTCCACAACTGCGGGAGTAAGAATCTATCGAAAGGGGAAACTGCTGCGGTCAATCGGTTCGCTGACCGACCGAAGCTATACCTGTGCTATCAAGCGGAACCGGGAAGGTGTTTTCTATATTGCCGGCAGCGACGGCATGATGGAGCTGGCATCCGCCAGCAGCCAACGCAAACCGTTTCATCCGGATGTCATCCCGGGAGCAATTTCTTTTGATTTCGATGAAGCGGGCAATATGCTGATTGCCGGCGCACACCGTGGCCTCTATTGGTATGATCGGGCCGCCGACAAAGTTTTCGTGCTGGAAAGCAATGAGTCCATCTGGTCGGTAACCTACAATGTCAGGCACAAAGCGTTCTTCCTGGGATCTAACAGCGGCCTGAAGAAGGTAGTCAATCGCGTGCAGATGGATCTGCCAAAGAAAGAACTGGAAGATGCGGAGTTGCACAACCTCGATTGGCTCTCTTCCGATGTCCTGCTCGTGGGTTCGGTGGGCAAGGGGGTATTTCTGTACTCCGTGGCAGACACAACGGTGTCGGTAATTGACGAGTCCAGGGGCCTTGCGTCGAATTCAGTTTTCTTTGTTCGGTTTATCCGGGGCAAAATCTGGGTGGGAACGGAGAAGGGAATAGACCTGGTGACGCTTTCCGGACGCGGCGAAGTTGAACGCGTGGAGCACTACGACGAATCGGACGGCCTGATCGGGTTGGAGACCAACCTGGATGCCGTGTATTTCGATGACTCCACCATCATGGTCGGGGCCATTTCAGGGGCCTATCGGTACACACCGGCCGATCCCGTGAAACGGCATCCCCTGCACATCAGCAACATACTCGTCTACAACAAACCGTGGAGCGGATTGGACAGCGCCCGGACGGACGCCGGGCAAGCGGTTTTTTCAAATGAGCAGAATCACCTGACCTTTGAATTCAGCCAAATCGATAAACGAAAACCCCAACAGGTCTACTATTCATACATACTGGAAGGTTTTGATCACGTATGGTCAAAGCCCGGTCGCGGCAGCGAGGTCACGTTCAGCAACCTTCCTCCTGGGGCGTATCGTTTCAGGGTTATTGCTACCGACAAGGCGGGCTATTTCACGCATGACCAGGTTGACTTTCGGTTTGTGATTCAGCCCGCGTTTTATCAGACGAGCTGGTTTAGGGTGATCGTGTCGATCGCTATCCTCGCTATTGTTACCCTGCTTATCTATCGCTATAACAACCTGCGGCTATCTCGCGCACTGAAGGCGCAACACGCCAAGGACCTGGAGCGCGCCGCGTTGCGAAAAGAGATTGCCCGTGACTTTCACGACGAGCTCGGAAACCAGGTGGCACGAATGATCAATTTGGTCAGCCTGATGCGAATCAACCAGGAGATCCGGCGCGAGGCTTACACGACACTCAACGAGTATGCGCAGGCCATTCTGAATGGAACCCGCGATTTCGTGTGGGCGTTGGACCCGGCCAATGACGACCTCGGAAGTGTAGTCGTTCACTTGAAAGACTTTGGCGAGCGGATGTTCCATGAAAAGGGGATTGCGTTTGCATTTTTTGGAGATGCTACGCAATCCATCAAGGTGCCGCCGGGCTACAGCAGGCAATTGAACCTGATCTATAAGGAAGCCATGACGAATGCGTTCAGGCATTCCGGCGCCACCCGGGTCGATTTTGCGGTGACCGTGGTGGGCGATGCGGCTGTCTTTGTCCTTCGTGACAACGGCCATGGATTTTCTACAGACACCAAGCAGCCTGTCCGTGGGCTTGAGAATATGCGTGTGCGTGCCGGTCGCATGAACGCCGAATTGACAATCACCTCGGGTGACACCGGAACTACCGTTCAATTGCGCGTGCTGCTTCACCCGACAGAATCGTAGACACTTCCGGCGGTAACTGCTGCAGGCAGAACCAGGAATTGTATAGATTTGCCTGGAATCAGGCCTATGAAAAAACTCAATATAATTTACTGGACCTCCACCGTACTGTTTACAGTGTTTATGGGTATGACCGGCATACAGAACGTGCTGATGACGCAGGACTCGATCGACCTGATCTCCACCAACCTCGGCTACCCGCAGTACATCATCCCCTTCCTGGGCTGGGCCAAAATATTTGGGTGTATCGGCCTGCTGGTTCCCATACCCGCGCGACTAAAGGAATGGTGCTATGCCGGTCTCTTTTTTGATTTCATCGGGGCCATCTACTCGGGCATCGCTCAAAACGGCTTCGACCCGATGATGCTCACCCTCCTGGTGCCGGTCGCGATGATGGGATTGTCCTACGGTGCCCATCACCGGAAGCTGGAATTGAATTCCTGATTTTCGCAGGCAGCCGGCTCCGCTTCTTTTCGGCGATGCCGGATAGTCGACGCGGCAATACCAAAATCGAAAGGCAAATCGACATAAGGAGCCACATCGGATAAACCGATGCGCATGATGGCCATGTGATGCACCGCATGCTCGAGGTTGTACGCGAGTTCACGGAAATAGGTGGTGGTCATTTCCTGGATTTCGTACTCCGAATGGCCATAGCCGGTCTGCAGCACCAGCTGACGATCCTGTTCGGTAGCCTCCACCTGCCGGCGAATCTGTCCGATCACCTCCAGGGCCAACGCGGCGTTTTCCTCCAGCTGCTTGTCGTGCGACCTCCGGTCGTAATTGACGACCCCGGTGCCTGCACCCTGTTCCAGGCACTGAAAGAATTCAATCGTGTGCCGCACATGCTGGCCCAGCGTTGAACCGCCCAATGATGAGGACGGTTTACAGTAGTCGTCGGACCGCAGCCTTTCCACGACGGCGTACAACTGGTCCAGAACACGGAGACTGGCTTTGCAAAGAGGTTCCACTAGCGAATGAAGCGTTTAAGGTACAGTTGAACCTGGTCCTTGTGGAGAATCAGCAGAAGTGCTGAAGCGATCAGTACAATCACCGCATAGGCGAACAACTGGCCGCCATCACCTTGCACCTCGATTCCCAGGATCAGGAGGTGTGTGGCAATCGCGCCCAGCATCAGCCCAGCCGACATCAGTGCACCCAGTACAATGGTCCGGGGTATGAGCAGCAGCATGGAGGCCACGAGCTCGGCGATGCCGGTACCAATTCGACCCCAGGGCTCCATGCCCGCCTGGGTGAAAATGTAGACAGACTCCGGAGCCGCGCTGAATTTGAAGTACAGCGTTTGCAGCATGATGAAGGCAGCTACGGCGCGAAGCACAATCGAAAAATACTTGTTCATGGGACTATGGTTTTGTTTGAAGGAGCGTCTTCCAGTTCTGATCGGCCCGCGATTTCAGCGATGACTCTTCCTTGTTCCATTTGAGCAAGGTATTGTTGAAGAACCGGTTGTAGAACAGGTACAGCTTGCCATCGACTACTTTGAAGGTTTCGGGATCAATTTCAACTTTTTCTCCCGTTGCACCCATGGCATACGCGCACCAACCACCATATTGCGGTGTGTACGCACTGGCATTCTTTACAAATGCCTGGCGGTTGCGTTCCGAGGCGAAGTAGTAGGTCGCGCCTTCATACCGGTAAGAAATTTCCCGCTTGCCCTTGATCGCCTGCTGGGAGGAGATGTAGCCCACCGGGTCGTACCCCTGCAAGGCAAGGCCATTCTGTAAATTGAGGTGAGCGGCTTGCTGTCCGGAACTCTTTGAAATCGCGAACACAAGAAGAATGAATGAGATTATGTACTTCATGGTGTCTGATGCTAGGGTTTCGTTTTTTCAAGGGCTGGCCAGTTGGTTTCAGCGCGTTGGATGTGCATCTCCCGGTCTTTCGACCACAGTTGCTTTACCTTGGGGCTGTAGTTGAGGTACAAGCGGTCGTTCACCACGGTAAATGCTGCCGGATCGGTGGGTGATTTGTGATTGTCGCTCACACCATAAGCACAGAAGCCACCGAATTGCGGCGCATATTTTTCGGGGTTGCTTTTGAACAGGTCCAGGTTGGCCTTGTCCTTGAAGCGCCAGGAAACGCCCTGCCAGGTAGTGGCAAATTCCGCGCGTCCTTCGGTTGGCGTGTTGTCGAGGAAGTAAGCCACCGGGTCGTATCCGCGGATGGCCACTCCGTCGGTATTGAAAATGGATTGCGCAGGTCCGGATACTGCCAGCAGCAGGAAGAGCAAGAGGAGACTGAATTGTTTCATGGAAGTTGGTTGATCACAACCCCTTAGACGTAGGCATGTGCCAGACCTTACAAACTTTCTCCTCCTTTGTCAGGATTTCAGCAAGTCGAGTTGTTGTTGGATCCGTTGCTTTGCCTCGGGGGACAACGCAAACGGAGGCTGGGCCTGGACGTCGCGGGCGGCCTGACGCCGGGTCAGCAATTCCCACTGATGAATGAATCGACGGCAGGGTGCGCAATAGAAGAGGTGGTAGGCCAGGATGAGACGTTCTGCTAACGAAATGTTTCCTTCTTCCCGCATGAGCGAAAGGCGGGTGGCCTGCCGGCAGTTGTAGAGGATCTTTTTGAAAGGCTTCATCCGTTCGAATGTCCCGGGAGGAACCAGTTTTTTTCCAGGCACGCCCGCAGGAGCACTTTGGCCCGATGCAGGATCACCCAGTAGTTAGACGGAGACAGCTGATGAACCTTACAGATGGTTTCCGAATCTTCTTCATCCATGTATCGCGCGACGAAAACCTGGACCAGTTTGGGTGGCATTTTTTCCACACATCCCTTCATCACCGCGTCAAATTCCCGGCTTTCGAGGGCCGCGTCGCTGCCGGGCGCCCACGCGCGGGGTGCCGATTCGGGCAGCCAGTGGCCGCGGCTGTCGAAAAAATTTTCCCCGAATTCCTGTTCGGTGGATTCGAGGTAGTCCGTCGCGTCTTTCAGGATATCCTTTTTTCGGTAGTAGTCTGTGATTTTGTTTTTCAGAATAGCCACCAGCCAGGTGATTTCTGAGCTATCGCCTTTGAAGGTGTCTTTGGCCTTGAAGGCGGAGATCAGTGTTTCCTGCACCAGGTCTTCCGCCGTTTGCGGATGGCTCACCCGCTGCAGGCAGTAGGCATACAGGTAATCGCCATGGTCAGGCAACCAGCGGTCGGGCTGAAGGATGAATTTCACTGCAAGAAGCTCTGCGAGTGAAGATACCAAAAAAGAGAAAGTGCAGAGCTACGGGCGGCTGTTGGCTATTAGCTGTTGGCTATTGGCTGTTGGCTTTTCGCTGTTTTCAATCCAAAGCGCTCGAGGAACTGCTTTTTGGAATCGGTATAGCGCGAGACCGCCCCGAGTTTATGGAGGCAGTAGATGTAGATCCAGGCCAGGTCCAGCTGGTAGGGGAGAAAGCCCGCGCGTGCACTTTCAGGATAGAGGTGGTGGTTGTTGTGCCACTCACCCGACAAGAACCCGGGGCGATTCTGGTTGATGGACATATTGCTACGGTCGAAGTCCACGCCGTCGACGTGCTTCACT
>JAYRXB010000361.1:0-9325 GCA_041917735.1 Cyclobacteriaceae bacterium | reverse complement strand
CAAGGGACCATCACGGTGAGGCTCCTGCACGTTGGCACGGATGCGCCCGCCGGTACTTTTTACGAGCAACGAATCACCCATGCGCTGCGGTTGCGCCAAGACGCCGGAGTCATATCGGCAACTACCAATGCATATCGTTTGATCCACGGGGAGGGAGATGGACTTTCCGGACTCATCGTTGACTGCTATAACGGAGTGTTGGTCATTCAACCCCACAGCGTGGGGATGTACAATGACAGGCAAGCGATTGGGCAGGCGCTGAAGCGTGTCTATAACGGATCGGTGGAGGCAATCTACCTGAAAGGCATGTCGACCGGTGAGGGTAGGGCTGTCAGTGAATACCTGGAGGGTATAGCCAAGAGGCCTCGTGTCATCACGGAGCATGGAAATGCTTTCCGGGTTGATTGGGAGTCTGGTCAGAAGACAGGATTCTTTCTCGATCAGCGCGAGAACCGGAGGTTGGTTGGAAGCCTGGCGAAAGGCCGGAGCGTATTAAATACGTTTTCGTACACCGGCGGATTTTCAGTGTACGCGCTCCAGGGTGGAGCTGCGCAGGTTCACTCCATCGACGCATCGGAGAAGGCCATCCTACTGGCCCGCGAAAACGTTGCGCTGAACGGTTACGATGTGACCACAAACACCTGCGTGGTGGGAGACACATTTGATTTTTTGAAGGATAAGAAGGATAAGTACGATTTGATTGTCCTCGACCCGCCTGCCTTTGCCAAGCACAAGGACGCTCGTCACCAGGCCATGAAGGGATACCAGCGACTGAATGCGGAGGCCATGCGTGTGATTCGCAAAGGGGGAATTCTGTTTACATTCTCGTGTTCCCAGGTGGTGGACCGGAAATTGTTTTATGACACCGTCGTTTCCTCTGCGATCCAGGCGGGGCGCGATGTCAAGGTGCTGTCTATTCTCTCGCAACCAGCCGACCACCCGGTTTCCATGTTTCATCCGGAAGGAGAGTACCTAAAGGGATTGGTGCTCTATGTCCTATGACGGCGCCGAGTTTCCGCCGATTTGTATCTTTGCAAAAACAAACACGAACAGTAACATGAGAAAGTACATCATTTGGATCGTTTTGGGCGTCCTCGCACTGTTTGCCTTCTCTTCGTACAACGGGCTTGTCAGCAAGCAGGAAAATGTTGGCTTGGCCTGGGGTAATGTGGAGTCGGACTACCAACGTCGGGCGGACCTGATACCGAACCTGGTGAATACCGTAAAAGGATACGCCAACTTTGAGCAAGAGACACTTACCAAAGTCATGGAGGCAAGGGCCTCTGCAACCCAGGTAAAGATCGATGCCAGCAACCTGACCCCAGACAACGTAGCAGCCTTTCAACAGGCACAGGGTACCCTGAGCTCAGCGCTTGGCAGACTGCTGGCGGTAGCGGAAGCCTACCCTGACCTGAAAGCCAATCAAAATTTTCTTGACTTGCAGGCTCAGCTGGAAGGCACTGAAAACCGCATCAACGTTTCCCGGCAGCGTTTCAACGAGGCAGTAAATGAATACAACACCTCACGTCGCAAATTCCCTACGGTGATCTTCGCGTCGCTGCTGGGCTTCGGTGAGAAAGGCTATTTCAAGGCAGACGCTGGGGCGGAAAAGGCCCCCGAAGTTAAGTTCTAAAGAACTGGTTCCACGAAAAAGCCCCGACATATGCCGGGGCTTTTTTATTGACTGTACGTTGGCATCAGGCCTTTTTCACTTCGCGGTTCTCGTAGCTTTCGATGACATCGCCGACTTGCATGTCGTTGAAGCCCTCGATACCCATACCGCAATCGAAACCAGACTTCACCTCGCTGGCGTCGTCCTTGAATCGCTTCAATGAGCTGAGCTTTCCGGCATACACCACAATGCCGTCACGAATGAGGCGAATCGGGTTAGCACGCTTGATGTAACCATCGGTCACCATACAGCCCAGCACGGTACCCACCTTGGAGATCTTGAATACCTCGCGAACTTCGGCGTTACCCACAATCACTTCCTCCATCTCTTTCTCGAGCATGCCTTCCATGGCGCTCTTCACGTCATTGATGGCATCGTAAATGATGGAGTAAAGACGAATCTCGATCTCTTCGGCTTCGGCCAGCTTGCGGGCTGAAGCAGACGGACGCACCTGGAACCCTACGATAACCGCATCGGAGGCCGAGGCAAGCAATACGTCTGATTCGGAGATTTGACCCACCGCCTTGTGAATAATGCCGACCTGGATCTTGGGAGTTGAAAGCTTCAACAGGGAGTCAGAAAGTGCTTCTACTGAGCCGTCTACGTCGCCCTTGACGATTACATTCAATTGCTTGAACGAACCGATAGCAATGCGGCGGCCGATTTCATCGAGCGTAATGTGCTTCTTGGTACGGATGCTCTGTTCGCGAGCAAGCTGTGCACGCTTGTTGGCAACCTCCCGGGCTTCCCGGTCTGTTTCGTAAACAGCAAACTTTTCACCGGCTTGTGGAGCTCCATCGAGACCCAGCACCTGGACAGGCGTGGATGGCATCGCTTCCTTGATGCGCCGTCCGGTGTCGTCAAACATGGCCTTCACACGTCCGTGGTTTGAACCGGCGACAAGGATATCGCCGACGCGAAGCGTTCCTGACTGAACCATGACGGTGGCTACGTATCCGCGGCCTTTGTCCAGCGAAGCTTCGATAATGGATCCGACTGCCGGCTTATCAGGATTGGCCTTCAGGCTAAGCAGTTCGGACTCCAGGATTACTTTCTCAAGCAACTCATCAATGCCTTTTCCGGTTTTTGCCGAGATCTCCTGGCACTGGTATTTTCCGCCCCACTCCTCCACGAGGATGTTGTTCTTCGAGAGTGATTCACGGACTTTATCCGGGTTGGCGGTCGGCTTGTCAATCTTGTTGATGGCAATGACGATCGGCACACCGGCAACCTGGGCGTGGTTGATGGCTTCTTTGGTTTGTGGCATTACGTCATCGTCGGCCGCCACCACGATAATGGCAACGTCGGTGAGTTTTGCACCCCGCGCACGCATGGCGGTAAAGGCTTCGTGACCGGGTGTATCCAGGAAGGCGATCCGCTGGCCGCTCTTCGTCGTAACGTCGTAGGCACCGATGTGCTGCGTGATTCCGCCAGCTTCCGAAGCAACGACCTTGGTGTTGCGAATGAAGTCAAGCAAGGATGTTTTGCCGTGGTCAACGTGGCCCATGATGGTGACGATGGGTGCCCGGGGTTTCAGGTTTTCTTCCGGTTCACTTTCCTCGACGGCAGCTACTTCATCTTCCGCGGAAATGAACTGCACATCGTATCCAAACTCGTCGGCAATCACGGTGATGGCTTCTGCATCGAGACGCTGGTTGATCGATACAAACATGCCGAGGCTCATGCACGTGGAAATGATGTCGTTGACAGAAACGTTCATCATGGAAGCCAGATCGTTGGCCGAAATGAACTCGGCTACGCGCAGGGTTTTTGAGGCCTCCTGTTCTTTCAGCAACTTTTCTTCCTCTGCTTCGGAGACAGCCTGGCGTTTTTCTTTGCGGTACTTGGCACCGGTGAATTTCTTCTGGCCACCGCTCAGCTTTGCAAGGGTAGCGCGAATTTGATCCTGGATTTCTTTTTCGGAAGGCTCGCCTTTGCCCGGCATGGTGCGCTTGGCACCCGGGATGTGACGGTCCTTCTCATTGGGTACAGAGACGATGCGCTTGCGCGGCCGCTTTTTGCGGGCATCATCCTGCGCGCTGGAAGAGGAAGGTTTTTTCTCTTCGGGGAGCTCGATTTTGTCGACAACCTTAAGGCCCTGGAGTTTTCCGGCCTTGGCCTTGATCAATTCAAGCTCAGGAGCTTTTTCAGGTTCCGGCGCCTTTACGGGCTCAACGGGTTTAACTTCTTCCGGGGCGGGCGGGGCAACTTCCTTCTTCTTTTTCTCGAGATCGATTTTGCCCAGCACTTTGATGCCTTCGAGTTTGGTCTCGCGTTGGACCTTTTCGGGCTGCCGCACCTCTTCCTTTTCCTTCGACTTGATTTCCTTTGAACCAAGGTTCTTGATCAGGATGTTATCGTCTTCGGCGGTCTTCTTCCGGTGTGATTCCGCATCGGTTTGAGCGGTAAGCGTTTCGGTATGCTTTTGCCCGATGGTGAGGATAGACGCCTCGATCTTCTCGGATGCCGAAGAGGCATACTCTTTGGAGAGCAAGGCAAACATTTCTGGCGTCAGCTTCGCGTTGGGGTTGTTCTCCACGGTGAAGCCTTTCTTGGAAAGGAACTCCAATATGGTGTTATGACCCACATTGAGTTTCCTCGAGGCCTGCCCCAACCGTATCATCTTTTCTTCTGCCATGCTCAAAATTGCCTAGGTTTTTCCTGATTTAAGCGGTTTTCCCGTGAATTTATTCAAATTCCTTGCTCAATACGGCCATCACGTTGTCGACGGTCTCCTCTTCCAGGTCAGTCCTGCGAACCAGTTCTTCCTTATCGAGGGCCAGTACACTCTTGGCAGTATCCAAACCGATCTGCTTGAGCTGATCGATAACCCAGCTTTCGATTTCGTCGGAGAACTCGTCGAGGTCGACGTCTTCCTCCGCGGTCTGTTCACCGAGTTCACGGAACACATCAATCTCCATTCCGACTAGGCGGCTGGCCAGTTTGATGTTTAGTCCGCCTTTACCGATGGCCAGCGACACCTGGTCTGGCTTGAGATAAACCGAAACGCGGTTGTTTTCCTTGTCGATCTTCATGCTGACGATCTTCGCCGGGCTCAGTGCCCGCTGAATGAAGAGTTCAAGGTTCTCCGTGTAGTTGATGACATCGATATTCTCATTCTGCAATTCACGAACAATCGCGTGGATGCGTGAGCCTTTCATACCAACGCATGCACCTACCGGGTCAATGCGGTCGTCGTAAGATTCCACGGCCACCTTGGCGCGTTCGCCGGGTTCACGCACCGCTTTCTTGATGGTGATCAGGCCATCGTATACTTCGGGAACCTCCTGCTCAAACAGGCGCTCCAGGAAGACCGGGGAGGTGCGTGACAGTACAATCTTGGGATTGCCATTTACCATTTCCACTTTGTGAACGATGGCACGGACGTTTTCCCCCTTGCGGTAGCGATCCTTCGGAATCTGTTCTCCGCGCGGAATTGAAATTTCATTCCCCTCGGCGTCAATGAGCAGCACCTCGCGGCTGAGAACCTGATAGACTTCGCCGGTGATGATCTCGCCGACAATGTCCTTGTATTTCTGGTACAGGATGTCTTTTTCGAGGTCCTTTACCTTTTGCATCAGGGTCTGGCGGGCCGTTGTAACGGCACGACGACCGAACGACTCGATGTCGATGGGCTCGGAGACTTCTTCGCCAACTTCGAAATCGGGCTCAATCTTCCGTGCTTCCGTCACGCTGATTTTGTCATGATCCCAGATATCCTCGGAGTCATCTTCCACAATCTCCCGAATCCGGTAGATCTCCAGGTCGCCTTTGTCGGCGTTAATGATGATGTCAAAGTTGTCGTCGTAAGTGTACTTCTTCTTGATCATGGTCCGGAACACATCTTCCAGGATTCGGATCATGGTCGGCCGATCGATGTTCTTCTGCTTCGCGAAGTCAGCAAACGATTCTATGAGATTTGAAATATCCATACACGCGTTAATTAAATGATATCGTTACAAATGCTTTTTCAATGTCTTCAAAAAGTACCCGAACTTCCTTTTCCTGCAGGCTTTTGCCCTCCTTGACAGCAACCACAAGCACAATACCTTGTTCATCCGTGCTCACCAAGGTTCCAGTGACGATCGATTTGTCGATGCGATGGACCTTCAGCACGCGGCCCTGGTTCTTGGTGTACTGCCGTTTCAGCTTGAGTGGCTGATCCAGGCCGGGTGTGGTGACTTCCAACGTATAGCGCCCGGTGCCAAAGTCAAGCTCGTCCAGGCGGGCCGACAGCTGGCGGCTGATTTCTCCGCAGTCGTCAATGGTGACGCCCTGGTCGCCGTCCACCACAACTGTAATTTTTGACAGGTTGCGTGAGGACACGATCAGGTCGACCAGGAAATGCCCGGGTTTGAGGCATTCCTCTGCCAAATCAGCCAGTTTTGCGCGAATTTCCATTATTTCTGATAAGCAAAGAGGGGACTTTTGGGTCCCCTCTTTCGTTGTTTTCCGTAGAAGTAATGCAAAGGTAGTTGTTTTTTAACTTTCGGCAAATTCCTCGGGTAGTCCATCCAACTTGTCGGCAAATGTCCCGTTCCTTCGGTATTCCGGTACTGTACTTCATTTGTTTGTCCATCGTGTGGTTTTCTTGCCGTGAACGGCGGCCCGCCACGAACGAGAAGAAAGAGCGAGTCATTGCTCCGGTGTTTCAGGAAGATTCTGCGTTTGCCCTGTTGGAGAAGCAGTTGGCGTTTGGGCCACGAATCCCCAACACCCCCGCACACCAGCAGGCAGCCGATTTCATCATCCGAAAGTTGAAATCGTATGGAGCCCGCGTGTACACCCAGCCGTTTGAGTCCGAGAGCTATGATGGGAAAAAGCTCCGATTGGTGAATATCATCGGCAGCTTCCGGCCAGAAGTTCAGAAGCGAGTTGTTTTGGCCGCGCACTGGGATACTCGACCCTTTTCAGACAAGGATCCCGTATCACCCGACAAGCCGTTTGACGGAGCCAATGACGGAGCCAGCGGAGTCGCTGTACTGCTGGAGGTGGCGAGAAATTTACAAACAGTCCCAAACGTAGGAGTTGACATCATCTTCTTTGACGGTGAAGATTGGGGAGAGCCGGACGGCACTTCATTGCCGACACCTTCTGGCCTGGATTCATGGTACTGCCTCGGATCGCAGTATTGGTCGAAGAACAAGCACCTTCCCGGATACCGCGCCTACTTTGGCATCCTGCTTGACATGGTGGGAGGCAAGGACGCGCAGTTCTTTAAGGAGGGGGCATCGGTTATGTATGCACCCAATGTAGTGGACAAGGTTTGGTCCACGGCTGCCTCACTGGGTTACGGTTCAACCTTTATAATGCAGAAAGAAGCCCCGATTACAGACGACCATGTTTTTGTGAACAGGCTGGCGGGCATTCCCATGATCGATATCACGCCGTTTCAGCCTGGCTACGGCTACTTCGGTGAGTTTCATCACACGCAACAAGACAACATTTCAGTGATTAGCCGCAAGACCCTCGGTATTGTAGGTCTCGTAGTGATGCAAGTAGTGTACCTTGAAGAGTGACGCTAGTTGGCCACGAGTTGCCGCAGGTAGGTCCCGTATCCACTTTTTTCCAGGGGCTTGGCAAGCGCCAGCAGTTGATCCGCCGTGATGTAGTTCATGCGGTACGCGACTTCTTCGATGCATCCGATTTTCAAACCCTGACGCTGCTCGATCACCTGGATAAAATTGGCAGCCTGCATGAGCGAGTCAAACGTTCCGGTATCCAGCCATGCCGTACCCCGGCTCATGGTGGCGACAGTGAGTTTCCCATCGCGGAGATAAGCGTTGTTCACGTCGGTAATCTCCAGCTCCCCGCGTGGGCTTGGCTTGAGGCTCTTGGCGATGCGAATCACTTCATTGTCGTAGAAGTAGAGTCCGGGGACTGCAAAATTGGATTTTGGATGCTGCGGCTTTTCCTGAATGGAGATAGCCTTGTTGTTTTTGTCAAATTCAATGACCCCGTAGCGTTGCGGGTCTTGCACGTGGTATGCGAATACCACGCCACCATCAGGATCGGTGCAGCGTTGCAACAATTCGATCAAGCCGGATCCGTAAAAGACATTGTCTCCAAGCACCAAACCCACTTTGTCTTTACCGATGAATGACTCGCCAATGATGAACGCCTGGGCAAGTCCTTCCGGGCGCGGCTGCTCGGCATAGGAGAATGCGCAACCGAGTTGGGAGCCATCACCCAGGAGCCTTTTGAAAAGTGGAAGGTCCTGTGGTGTGGAGATGATGAGAACTTCCCGAATGCCGGCCATGAGCAGAACAGACAACGGATAGTAGATCATGGGCTTGTCATACAGCGGCATGAGCTGCTTGCTGAGAACCAGCGTTAGGGGATGCAGCCTGGTTCCTGATCCGCCGGCAAGAATGATTCCTTTCATGTGCTCTGAGTCGGTTTGTTTACCGGTTGCTGTACATGCGATGATAGTATTCCCGGTAGGCACCCGAAGTTACATGATCCAGCCATTCTTTGTTTTCAAGGTACCAATCGACGGTTTTTTCCAGCCCGGTGGGAAAGTCAATGGCAGGTGCCCAGCCCAATTCCTGCTGCAGGCGCGTTGCGTCAATCGCATACCGCAAATCATGGCCGGGGCGATCGGCTACGTAGGTAATGAGTTGCTGCGCGGTGCCTTCAGGTTTTTTCATTTTTCGATCCATGATGCGGCACAGGAGCAATACGAGATCAATGTTTTTCCACTCGTTGTTGCCGCCAATGTTGTACACACGTCCCGGTTTGCCTTTGTGCAGGATTACGTCAATGGCGGCGGCATGATCCTCAACGTAGAGCCAGTCACGGACGTTTGCGCCTTTCCCGTAGACCGGCAGCGATTTTCCTTTCAGGATGTTGTGAATCATGAGCGGTATCAGCTTCTCCGGAAAATGGTTGGGACCATAGTTGTTGGAGCATCGGCTTATCAGCGTCTGCAGCCCGAAGCTGTGGTGAAAGGCGCTAACAAAGTGATCGCTTCCTGCCTTTGAGGCCGAATAGGGTGATCGGGGATCAATCAGGGAAGATTCGGTGAAATGGCCCTCGGCGCCCAAAGTACCATATACTTCATCCGTTGAAATGTGATAGAATCGCTTTTCAGGATTGCTCTTCCACGTTTCCCGGGCAGCATGGAGCAGGTTTAGTGTCCCAACAACATTGGTCAGGGCAAAGTCTGCCGGATTCTCCAGCGATCGATCCACATGTGACTCTGCCGCCAGGTGCACAACAGCATCAAAGTTTTCTTTCCGGAACAACCCGATGACGAAAGGTACATCAAGGATGTCGCCGCGGAGAAACGTATAGTTCGGAGACTGATCGATGTCCCGGAGGTTCTCGAGATTCCCGGCGTAGGTCAGCTTGTCAAGATTGAATACCTGATAGTCGGGATAACGGGTCACAAATCGCCTAACCACATGCGATCCGATGAATCCGGCGCCACCCGTGATCAGTAGCTTCTTCATCGCGAATAGGAGTCGAAATTTTTGTGATCGCGTTGATGCAATTCTTCGTGGGTAAGCGTCTTGAAGTAATCGTACGTTACCTTGAGTCCTTCACTGCGGGAAATCTTGGGTTCCCAGTTGAGCAATTTCCTCGCCTTGGTGATGTCGGGTTGCCGTTGCATCGGATCATCCTTCGGCAAGGGCTTGTAAACGATCTTTT
>JAYRXB010000360.1:0-2031 GCA_041917735.1 Cyclobacteriaceae bacterium | reverse complement strand
GTACAAGCCGGTGGCCAACATTGAAAACCACGATACCATCGGCATGCTGGCCCTTGACGGTTCATCGAACCTTTCCGGCGCCTGTACCACCAGCGGTATGGCCTACAAGATGCGCGGCCGTGTGGGCGATTCACCCATCATCGGCGCAGGACTGTTTGTCGACAACGAGGTGGGTGCTGCAACCTCGACTGGCGTGGGGGAGGAAGTGATTCGTATTTGTGGGTCGCACCTGGTCGTTGAACTCATGCGGCAGGGCAATACACCGCAGGAAGCATGTGAGATGGCTGTCAAGCGGATTGTCAAGAACCAGCCGCAAAAGTCAAAGGAAATGCAGGTAGGGTTCCTGGCGCTCAACAAGGCTGGGGCGTACGGAGCGTATGCCCTACAGCCCGGATTCACCTTTGCGGTTTACTCCAATGAAATACCCAATACCATCTTCAAATCTCCCAGCTACTACTAACCACTAACCACAATCCACTAACCACTATTCCCGTGACCTGCGAAGTTGTCGTCTATAACATTGAATCTGCTTTAAAGGCCCAGGAAGGCGGCGCCGATCGTATCGAACTGTGCGATAACCCGGCGGAAGGGGGTACAACGCCCTCGCCGGGAACGATCGAAGTGATTCGCCAGAATGTAACCCTGGATGTCTACGTGATGATTCGCCCACGGGGCGGGGACTTCTGCTACGACCGTTATGAATTTCACGCGATGAAGCGTGATGTTTTCCAGTTTCAAAAACTTGGCGTGGACGGATTTGTCTTCGGTATCCTGAATCCCGATGGTACGCTGGATAAGGCGCGCTGCAAAGAACTTATCGACAAGGCCCGGCCGCTGAAGTGCACCTGCCACCGGGCATTCGACATGACCCGCGATCCGTTTCAGGCGCTGGAGGATTGCATCGAGGTGGGTTTCGATCGAATCCTCACCGCGGGCCAACGTCCCAAGGCCGGCGAAGGCGTTGACCTGATTAAGCAATTAATTGAGAAGGCAGGCAGCAGGATCAAGATCATGCCGGGTTCGGGGGTGAACGAGCAGACCGTGACGCAAATCGTGACCGCCACCGGCGCCAAAGAGATTCACTTTTCGGCCACCGCGCAGCGCGAAAGCCCCATGGCATTCCGCAACGACGCCATTGCCGCCATGGGCGAGCAGGGGAGTTCGGAGTTTGTGCTGCGCACCGTGGACGCAGCACGGGTGAAAAGGATGCGGAAGCTCGCCGAGGCTGCCACGGATTACACCAACGACCATTCGTGATAATTCGTGCGATTCGTGGCTACCCCTCCTGAATCAACTGGATAGAAGCTGAATTGATGCAATACCGCAACCCGCTCGGCTCCGGTCCGTCGGGGAAGATGTGGCCAAGATGACAGTCGCACACGTTGCAGGTTACTTCGACTCGCACCATCCCGTAGCTGCTGTCCTTGTGGTAGGCAATCACATTTTCGCTGATGGGTTGCATGAAACTTGGCCAGCCAGTGCCTGATTCAAACTTCAACGTGGAATCAAAGAGCGGAGTCCCGCAACAGCGACAGGCGTAACGACCCGGTTCGTGCGCTTCGCAATATTCCCCCGTAAAGGCGCGCTCGGTTCCCTTGAGGCGGGTAATGCCGTAGACATCCGGTGGCAAGGCCTTCTTCCACTCGTCATCACTCTTTTCCACACGCCGGGGAGGTGTAGGATTCCCGTTACGGGCAAAATTCAAAATGTCAATCCATTTAAGCATAGAAGAATTGTCTGCAAGTTCAACGTTATACCGATCATTGAGTATCAACCCCAAAACCACAACTTGACAGCCATGGCGATGATGGATACGATCATGACCCTTTTGATCCACACTTCGCCGGCCTTTACCGACCATCGGCTGGCATACCATCCGCCGAGGGCATGCCCGACGGCGAGCACGAGACCGGTCTTCCACATGATTTTGCCTTCCAGCGCAAAGACGATGACGGAAACACCGGTATATACAATCGCTGCAAACACCTTAACGTAATTGCTCTTCACCAGGCTGAGGCGGTTGACGACGCT
>JAYRXB010000359.1:0-8043 GCA_041917735.1 Cyclobacteriaceae bacterium | reverse complement strand
CTACTTTGGTGTGCCCGACGTATTCCGGCAGGTCCAGCAATGGTCCTTTCTGTTACCGGTGTCCGTTGCCGTGCTGGTTATCGCCACCATGCTGGTGTGGTACAGGCAGCGCGGGCTGCTTGCCTTCCGGATCTACTATACGGCGGTCTGCATGTGCGCCGTAATTCACGTGCTCTTTTTATACCGTTGGCACTTCATCGGCTTGCATGTATAGGCAGCCGTTTCTCGCATCACGCGTCGCCGTAATCCTTCAATGCCTGCACAAGCTTCTGCTTGTCGGAAGCAAATTCGTGGGCCCGTAGCATGAGTTCAAATACGGCCGCTTCGCGAAACCCGAGGCGGGCGGCAACGTGGGCACAAAATCGGATTTCCGCCTCGTAGATCTTTCCGTCGATTTGCATGAGCTGAACAAGCTCCAGGAGCAACTCTTCGCGTTTGCGCGTCAGGACGACATCCTTGGCAGAACCTACTGGAAGCGCAAAGAGCGGCAATACTTCTGCGACCATCTGGTGATTGGCCAACCCGATGGAAAGAATGAAATGACGCTCCTTTTCTCCCAGCTCTCCGTCGGCGGCAGCGAGGGCAATGAGGGTACGAAGGCGGTGAAGGGTGTCCATGGCCAGGATTGCGCTACGAAATTCAGAAATAAATGGCCGTACACCAAGGACGATTCTCCTGAGGAAGTAGAAAAGTGATTCGTATTTTGCCGCGTGAATTTCCTAGCTCATTTGCACCTGTCGGGAAACGACGAAGCCTTGATGGTTGGCAATTTTATCGGGGATTTTGTCAGGGGAAGGGACCTTACAGCGCAATTTGGTGAGGGAATCGCGCGCGGCATCGAACTGCACCGCGCCATTGACAACTTTACCGACCGCCACCCGATCGTCAAACAAAGCAAAGCGCGCCTGTGGCCCACGTACCGGCATTACGCTTCCGTCATCGTGGATATGTACTACGACCATTTCCTGGCCGCGGGATGGTCGGCGTATTCCCAGGAACCGCTCGATCGGTATGCACAGCGTGTCTATGAACTGATGGCCAAACACGATCCCATTCTTCCCGACCAAGTGCGCTATATGCTGGAGCACATGACTCGACACAATTGGCTCTTCGGGTATTCGTACGTGGAGGGAATACGACGTGCCCTCACCGGTATGTCGCGCCGTGCTACGTTTGAGTCAAAGATGGAGCAGGCCGTCGACGACCTCCGCGCTTCCTATGGCGAATTTGAAGGAGAGTTTAAGTTGTTTTTCCCTGAGCTGGAGAAGTTCTCGCGCGAGTGGAGAGAGGCTAACGATACGGTCTCGCGCAAAGCTCGCGAAGGCGAAAATTGAGGGCGCCGGTTAGCGCTTGGCGTAGAAATCAAGCTTTGTCTCCTTCGCACCCAGTGACACCAGGAAATCCACAACGGGCTTTGATGGGTCACCGCCCTTGTTGGCGTGGTGCAACATCGTAAAGCCGTGCGGGCCCTTGGAGTTGAGCAAACCCGGGTTAAACGTAAGAACATTCTTCACTGTCTCCAGGTGTCCCAACATGCAAGCCAGGTAGATGTTGTAGCGGGCGCCTTTGCCGAGCAAGTAGTCCGCGATCTCGCGATTGCCTACGTGCCCCGCTGCTTCTATGCCCGACTCGTAGTCGCCACCACCCCAGTCGTAGGAAACGTGCAGGAGTTGCGGATCATTCTCGAGCATCTCCTTGCACCGGTCGAACTTGCCATGCGAGACGCTGACAAATTCCTTCACGGTTTCCAGGTTGATCGCAGGTGGTCGTTCCGGGTTCTGCTGGGCACGGGATGCAAACGGCAAGAGGAGGGCTGCGCTGCCGCCAACAAGCGTGCGCTGGAGAAACTGGGAGCGGTTCATATGCTTAAGGGTTTCCTTGTTCAACGGTGCCTTGCACCGGTCGACTTCGTTTCCGTGATTTGCGGGGCCGGCGATACGCAAACGGCAAATTCCAATGACCAACGACCCCGAACTGGACGGCAAATACCTCGGTACAATCACCGCCGATTTTGCCCGCGTGGCGGATACCCTCAAGGAAGCCTCTTACCAGATTCGCAAAGGCGGGTTTGAATTCCCGATCTTCCCCATTTGCATGGATCAGCAACCCATCGGGCAACTGCTGCTGGGCAAAGAGGAACTCGGGCTCAAGTGGAATTATTACGCTTCTTATCTCGATGAATTCGTTCAGCGGGAACTGGTGGCGAAGGATAAAGAAGAAGATTTCAAGAAGACTTACAAAGACCCGGACGAGTTTTGCAGCTTGTTTGTCATCGACCGGGACTTTACGCGGTTTGTCTTTATTCCGTATCCGGAGGATTAATCTCACGCAAAGTTCGCGAAGGCGCAAGTAAGGCGCAAAGGATTAGTCGCTAGAAGTGCACCCATCCCTGGGCTTTGAGGGGAACCACGTTTTCGTTCTTGGTGATCAGCACATTCTGCTTCGGATCGGCATGGATGTACCCGATCATTTGGATATCGTGGTGCTTTTTCAGTTTTTCTACGTCGGACTGACGGATTGTAAACAGTAGCTCATAGTCCTCACCGCCGTTGAGGGCGCAGGTGAACGGATCGAGCTTAAACTCCACCGCGGTGTTGAACGCATCCTCATCAATGGGAATCTTGTCTTCGAAGATCCGTACGCCCACGTTTGATTTTGTGGAGATATGAAACAATTCCGAGGCAAGCCCGTCGGAAACGTCGATCATGGCGGTTGGCTTTACGCCCAGCTCGGCGAACTCATGAATGATGTCCATGCGTGCCTTGGGTTTCAGTTGTCGACCTACGGCATACTCGTGTTTATCGAGATCGGGCTGCATGTTGGGGTCCGCAAGAAAAACCTCCTTCTCCCGTTCCAGGATCTGCAGTCCGATATAGGCTGCGCCGAGATCCCCGGTAACGCAGATCACATCGTTCTCTTTGGCACCACTGCGATAGACCTCATTTCCCTTCGAGGTCCGTCCAAGGATGCTGACGTTGATGATCAATCCCGAAGGAGAGGCGGTGGTATCGCCGCCGACCAGGTCGACGCGGTAGTCGGTGCAGGCTGCGCGGATGCCGCTGAAGAGAGCGTCTATTGCTTCCACCGAGAAACGATTGCTCACCGCAAGGGACACGATGATCTGTTCGGGCTTACCGTTCATGGCCGCGATGTCGGAGACATTGATCGCGACCGACTTGTAACCCAGGTGCTGCAGGGGCATGTACGCCAGGTCGAAGTGAATACCCTCCACCATCATATCCGTCGACAGCAGGATAACCTCATCCCCTGCATCGATCACCGCGGCGTCGTCGCCGATGCCCTTGAGCGATGAGGCGTTCTGCAGGTTGACACTGCTGGCGATTCGGTCGATGAGGCCAAATTCACCAAGGGAGGATATAGCTGTGCGCGGGGGGTTGCTCATGGGAAGTGCTGTTGGTCGACCAGCAAGGCTGTTCGCCGGCAAAAATACGCGGATAACAGCACATTTGATGAACTACACCGATTTACGGCGTATTCACAGGCAAATCAACCCGCCATGAAAACGTTGTGCAGCATCCTGGTCCTGGCTTTTCTTTTCCTTGCCTGCGGGCCGAAATCCTACTCCGATACGGCCATCGGAAAACGGAAATGGAAGTACTACAACCAAACGCAGTATGGCATCCATCCGAAGAAGGGGCCTAACTTCTAGTGGAACGCTAATTGTCAACGGGCTTATCCTGGCAAATCTCCACCAGTACACCGTTGGTGGTTTTTGGATGCAGGAATGCAATCACTTTATTGTCCGCGCCGGGAAGGGGTTTGTCGGTGAGCACCTTGAATCCATCGTCGGTGAAATCGACGATCTTCTGCTGCACATTGGACACATCGAAAGCGAGATGGTGAATCCCTTCGCCGCGCTTTTCGATAAACGTGTCAATGGCCGAGCCTGGTCGCGTCGACTCCAATAGCTCAATTTTCACATCGCCAACCCGGAAGAAGGACGTGCGTACACCTTCGCGCTCCACCGTCTCCATCTTGTAGGGCTCCACCCCCAACAGGCGGGTGAAAAGGCGGTTGGACTCGTCCAGGTTGCGTACGGCGATGCCGATGTGCTCCAACTTATTCATACAGGGCTGTTTACAGGTTCTTTGCTATTTTTGCCTAAAGGAGGAAACTTTTCCCGGTTTCCCAAGGTTTTCACAACAATTACAAAGGTACACGATGGAGACGACGAGCGATACACATGTGGAGGCCGCCAAGATCCAACAGCAGATCAAGGATTGCCTGGGTTTGCGTACCGCCGACCTGATCTTCGAATTCAGCACCGTCGAGGGGACAGTCAAACTTGACCTCATCACCATCAATCCCCGGCACAGCCAGTCGTTCCTGTTTCACTCTGAAAAGGCCGCCGACAAAGTAGACGCGCTGCGGAAGATGCTGGACTACGTCAAGAACTACAAGGAGAAAGAAAATTCATATACCATTCAATGGGTGGCGCGCGGTGAGCACGAACTGCACACCTCCTACTTTCGCGCCGGGAACATCCTCGAAGCGCTGGAGAAGTTGTATTACGGCCGCGATCGAAACACGATCACCGTTTTCAGCGTGGTGTTGAACCCGATCAGTTAATTTTGCACAATCATGATTTCCGTTACCGATAAAGCCAAAGAAAAAATCATCGAGCTCCGCGCCAAGGACGGGCTTGCCCCCAACAACAACGTGCGGGTGTCCGTCAAGGGTGGAGGATGCTCCGGCCTGATGTACGACCTGAATTTCGATGACGAAATCAAGCCCGTAGACCAGGTATTTGAAGACAAGGGCATCAAGATTCTTGTCGACAAGAAGAGCCTGCTTTACCTCTTGGGCACAACCCTTGATTTTTCGGATGGATTAAATGGAAAAGGGTTCCAGTTCATCAATCCGAACGCGTCGCGTACCTGCGGCTGTGGAGAGAGTTTCGCGGTTTAACGAACCATGCAAGCTCTACCGACAAAAATCGTCGCCAGACAGCCTTTTTCCGTCAACGAATAGCATCCACGCCCACCACGTGGGTTTCTACCTTTGGGCATGATCCGGATTTTCCTTTTTCTGATCCTGATTGGCCCGGTGGCCATCGGACAAAGCCCTGAAGTTGGCCGTCACGTGGCCGAAGCACGCCAGGCGGCTGCCAACAAAGACTATGCAGCTGCCTATGACCACCTCGTGAAGGCGCATGCTTACCATCCTTACCACCAGGGTATCCTCTACCAACTCGGTGTGATGGCGGCACTCACGGGCAAGCCCGACGAAAGCATCCCGTACCTGCGCAAGGCCTTGTACATCAACGCGGGTTACAAACTCGACATTCCGGAATTCGCTTCAATCAGCGATCGGAGTGACTTTCAGCAGCTGCTGCAGCTCCAAAAAGATCTGCAGAAAATGGTTGCCTCGTCCGATACGGCGTTTGTGCTGACCGACCGCAGTCTCCACGTAGAGTCTGTGAGCGTGAACCCAAAAACAGGAACCGCGTATGTCGGCAGCATACACAAACGCAAGATCGTAGCGATAGATGCCCGGGGAAATGCCCGTGACTTTACGAAACCTGGTGAACACGGGCTCACCGCGGTTCTTGGTCTTCGACTGGACACGAAACGTCAGCTGCTTTGGGCTTGCTCGTCGCCATTGGAAGAAATGGAAGGCTATGATAGCCTGTTGCCCTCACGGGTTTACCGGTTCGACCTGCAAACCGGAAAGTTGCAGGCACACTATGATGCGCCAGGCTCCGGGCACGTGCTTGGCGACCTGGCCGTCGGCCCCAACGGACAAGTTCTCGTCACCGACTCACGAACCAATGAAGTCTATATCGTTAATGAAAGATCGGGTGCTCTCGACAGGTTCTTGGCGGATGGATCTTTTTGGAGCATGCAGGGGCTCACGTTCAGCGAGGATGGAAAGTATGTATTCATCTCCGACTACATCAAGGGGCCTTATCGCGTTGACCTGGCGTCACGTCAAGTGATCAAAGTCAACTCGTCCCTGGAAAATTCACTGAAGGGAATTGATGGCCTGATCTTCCATCACGGGTCGTTGCTTGCCCTGCAAAACGGAACATTCCCACTCCGCGTGATGCGGTTTCAACTCAATGCTACCCTGGATACGATCACCGGCGTTGAAACACTCGATCAAGGGAGGCCGGTGCTCAATGAACCTACCCAGGGGACCGTTGTCGGGAATGATTTCTACTTCGTAGCCAATAGCCAATGGGGCGGCTACAATAAGGACCATAAGCCTAAACCAGACGCTGAGTTGCAGGACATTGTAGTTCTAAAGTGTGAGCTTCGGTAAAGTCGATTGTCCATGGTCGATAGTCGATAGTGGATTGGTCGTATGACCACGGATTATCGACCAACCACCGCGATGCACTTCAACTCAATCGCAATCGGCGTCGGTAACGCTCCTACCTCCACGGTAGTACGGCAAGGCTGAGTTGCCGGATCGGGGAAGTACTCCTTGTAGATGCGGTTGTAGGTGGCGAAGTCGCGTTTCATGTTGGTGAGGAAAACCGTGACATCGACAAGGTCTTCCCAGCGTGCGCCGGAGGCTTCCAGCACATGGCGAACGTTTTCAAACACCGAACGGCACTGAATCTCAATGTCGGAAATAACTACCACGCCCTGCGCATCGAGCGAGACGCCGGGAATTTCCTTTGAGCCGCGTTTCCGTGGTCCAACACCAGAAAGAAACAGCAGGTTGCCCACGCGGCGTGCGTGCGGGTAAGGACCAACGGGCTCGGGAGCCTTGTCAGAAGAGATGAAGGTATCACTCATGGGGATTGAATGTCAAAAACGAGGCTGGCCCAGAAACTTTGGTAGTCGGCACCATCTGCCTCCGACGGAATCATTTTCACCGAACTCACCATCCAGGGCCCGGGACTGCTGACCGGAAAACGAATGGTGCCATCTTTCTCCGTATAAATGTTCTGCAGGAAGATGCGATTGCCGACGTGGCTCCACACCTTCACCATGGCATGGGCCGCCGGTTTCCCCTGCCACATCACCTGGCAGTCCATGTAGTCGCCAGGCTTGAGTGAGGCCGGGTTAGCCAACGGGAAGATTTCATACCGAAAACCAGCGCTTCGCTTGAAGCTGTTGTCAAGCTTGGCGCCACACTGCACGATGACTTTGGCGAATCGCTTGTAAAATTCCTTTGCCCGCTCGCCTGTGCGCCCTGTCCGCTTGCGCTCATCCAGGATATTCTCCAAACCATCCTCCTCGAGGTACAACCGGAATGAATCCGGTGCCAGTTCGATAAATGCGAAGTTACTTTCCAGGGCGATCAAATGGGTGCCTTCGCGATCGAAGGTGTAGGACAAGTTCTTTCCTTTGTCGGGTCGGACTTTGTCGGACAGTCTCTTTACGGTGATCCCGGTGTGAACCTCAAGGCGCTCCACCTTGTGCCGTGAAAGGTCCCACGGCTCGCCCTGGAAGTTCTCGCCCACCAGGAATGCCACCTGCATCTCCTCGCCTACCTTGAACCTGAATTTCTTTGGCAATAACCAGAACTCGTGGGCAACACCGGCGATGCACAACACCGTCGCCAACAGGCCAAGCGAGATTGCTTTCTTCACCACTTACTTGCCATTCATGATGTCTTCGATCTCCTCCGCCTCAATCGGAATATTCTTCATGAGGTCTTCGATGCCATTCTTGCGAATGACCACATTGTTTTCAAGTCGGATACCAAATCCTTCTTCCTTGATGTAGATGCCTGGCTCGACGGTCCATACCGACCCGACGGCCATGCGCGCATGCATGTCGCCCAGGTCATGGACATCCAGGCCCAGCATGTGCGAGGTCCCATGGTAATAGTACTTCCGGAATGCTTCCTGTCCGGGGCGCTGGCTCTTCACGTCCACTTTGGAGATCAGCTTAAGTCCCAGCATTTCACTTTGCATCATCCTTTCCACCTCCCGGTGGTAGTCGAAATAAACCATCCCGCTGCTCATCATTCCCATGGCCTTCCGCTGGACGCGAAGCACCGCATCGTACACCTGCCGCTGCCGTTTGGTAAATCGTCCACTCACCGGGATGGTGCGCGTGAGGT
>JAYRXB010000358.1:0-3951 GCA_041917735.1 Cyclobacteriaceae bacterium | reverse complement strand
AGTTGAGCCCGGACAAGGACTTCGGGTTGCTGAAGGCACTGGCCGCATCCAATATCGCCAAAGACAATTATGCAAAGGCCGAGGAACTGCTGAAGGAGGCTCTCGCGATGACCACGCTCTCCAACAACGACAAGGCTGAAGCCCAGCGCTACATGGGAAGCATTGAAGCCAAGAAGAAGAACTATTCTGCCGCGCGCGAACTGTTCCGTCAGGCTGCCGCCAACAATCCGGCCGACAAGGAAGCGTGGGAGAAGATTGGCGACCTCTACTACAACAGCTTTGACGAGTGCGCCAAGCGTCAAAATATGGCCGAAGACCGGCTGGTGTACCTGGCTGCCTATGAAATGTACCAGAAGGCGGGTCATAGCGCAGGAATGGCTCGTGCCAAAGCACAGTTCCCTTCCAAAGAGGAAATCTTCCTGCTGAACTGGCAGACTGGATCGACCCAGCGCGTAGGTTGCTGGATCCAGGAGTCTGTTGTACTCAAGACCCGGGACTAAGCCGCATCAAACCTCATTCAGGGCTCCGCAAGGAGCCCTTTTTGTATGTACCGAACCTTCTACGCATTGCTGGCATTGACCCTCCTGGCGTGCTCGACCAAGCAGGTTAGCGAGCCCGTGGAATACCGAGGGCCCCTCCGGGAAGCCATTGATGTTGAACTCCTGCACGCCGAGAAGGATCACATCAAGGTCAAGATGATCGCCAAACGGATCCTGGAATTCAAGGACGGCAACCGGGAGTTTCCGGACGGAGTATACATTGAATTCTATGACGTCACCGGTAAGATGACTTCCAGCCTGAAGGCCAACAACGCATACTATTTCAAGAAGGAAGACCTGTGGCGCGGCTTGGGAAATGTGGAGGTGAAGAACTACGAAAAGAATCAGCAGCTCAATACCGAGGAACTCTATTGGCGCCCGTTGGGCAAAAAGATTTTTACCGAGAAGTTTGTTACCATCAAACTGGAGTCCGAAGTGATTTACGGTACCGGCCTGGATGCGCTCCAGGATCTTTCCTCCTACACCATCAAGAAGCCGGAGGGAGACTTTGAAATCAAGGACTAAGTCCACGCGCCTGAATTTTGTGTAAATTTGCGGTGCCCACGGTACGAATGGCCGCATGAAACTCACCGACTCGCTTATTCTTTCCGCCGGCGTGGCCCTTGTTATCATGGGAATTTATGAGGTAATGGTCTCGGGCTTGCTCCACGCCTATACTTTCCTGATGCCGGCGATTGTACTCTTTTTGTGGTTTGTTTACCGAAAACGCCGCAGCGCCTGATGGACTCACAAACAAGCTGGATCATTGGTTCCCTCGCTTTCTCCTTCTTCTTCTCGGGGATTGAAATCGCTTTCCTTTCGGCCAACCGACTTCAGGTAGAATTGCAGGGCAGGCAGGGTTCCTGGTCAGGCCAGCTGGTATCCTACTTTCTCAATGCCCCGTCACGGTTCATTGGCACCTGCCTGGTGGGCAATACGCTGGCCCTGGTCATCTTCGGAAACAGCATGGCCGCGCTCTTTGAGCCAATGCTTGTCGCCAGCCTCCCGGCCCAGCTCAACAACGAGCCTTCGATCCTGTTGATCCAAACCGCCATTTCCACCCTGATCATCCTGGCTACCGCAGAATTCCTGCCGAAGAGCCTGTTTCTCATCAATCCGAACCTGATGCTCTCGGCGCTTGCTGTTCCCTTCGCAGCAACGTACGTCATCCTCAAGCCAATCACGTACACCATTTTGAATGTCTCGACGATTGTGCTCAAGTCAATCTTCCGGCTTGACTACTCCGAGGAAAAGCCCGTGTACGGGTTGACAGATCTCAACCATTTCTTGCGGAACATGCAGAAAGTAAGCCACGAGGATGAGGAGATCAGCCTGGACAAGAAGATTCTTCACAATGCCCTGGAATTTGGTTCGGTGCAGGTCCGCGAATGCATGGTTCCCCGCACGGAGATCATTGGCCTTTCCATCGACGAGGGAATTGATCGGCTCCGATCTGTCTTTATTGAGAGTGGTCACTCGAAGATTGTGATCTTCCGCGAGACCATGGATGACCCCATTGGTTATTGCCATTCGGCCGCGCTGTTCAAGAATCCAAAAACCATTGAGGAGATACTCACCCCCATCAGCCTGGTGACGGAAACGGCGATGGCAAACGACTTGATGGTTCAGATGATCCGCGAACGTCGCAGTTTGGCGATTGTTGTCGATGAATTCGGCGGAACCGCCGGACTCATCAGTATGGAGGATGTCATCGAGGAAATTTTCGGTGACATCGAAGATGAACATGACGCGGACGATTTGATCGATCAGCAGGTTGACGCCAAGACCTACCTGATGAGCGCGCGCCTGGAGGTAGATTACCTGAACGAACACTACCATTGGAGCCTTCCCACCGGGGATTATGAGACCCTTGGGGGCCTGATCCTCTCCTACACCGAAGACTTTCCCAAGAAGGGCGAAAGTGTTACGATACCCCCCTACACGTTCACCATCCAGTCCACCAAGGGCAATCGTATCGAAACCGTCCGGGTGGAGGTGAATATGGGTACAGAACGGGAGTAAATCCTCCACCACAGCCTGCCGGGGGCCATTTCGGGGGCCCTTTGCCGAATACCTCAAACCGTTTAAATTTGCGGCTCTTTTGTCAGCAGTTGACAGGGATTAAACAATTCATTCTTAGGCATTATGGCACTGATTAGTACGTTGCGGGAGAAGATGACCAAATGGGTGGTGGGCGCCATCGCCCTGTCGATGGGAGCTTTCATTGTGGGTAGCGACCTTTTTGGCAGCGGTCCCAATTCCATCTTTGGTGGTGAGGACAAGGAAGTGGGCGAGATTGCCGGCACCTCCATATCGCTGGAAGACTACCAGATTGCCATCCAGGAAAGAAAGAACAGCTACATCCTCAATTTCGGCCGGAATCCGGGTGAGCGCGAAAACGTGACGCTGGAGGCCCAGGCCTGGGAAATGCTCCTGAATCGTAACGCCATTCAGCCGGAATATGCCCGCGTGGGTATCCGCGTCACCGCCGATGAGGTGTGGGATATGGTGCAGGGAAAGAATGTGGACGAAAGCATCCGGTCATCCTTTCTGGATAGCGCCGGTCGCTTCGATCGCGCGCGGCTGATCAACTACCTGAAACAAATTGAAGCTATGCCTGTGGGCTCTGAAGCCCGCGTGCGTTGGGACATTTTCAAAAACGACCTTCAGCCTTCCCGTGAACGCCTGAAATATGAGAACCTGCTCACCAAGACGGTGTATGTGACGGAAGCGGAGGCCGAGCGCGACTACCACAACCAGAACGACGTAGCCGAGGTCAAGTATCTCTACGTACCGTATTACGCCGTGAGCGATTCCCTGATCACGGTTTCTGACAACGCACTGCGCGAGTACTACAACAAGAACAAGAAGAAGTACAAGGTTGAGAACACACGCAGTATGAGCTATGTAGCCTTTGCGGTAAATCCTTCTGCTGCCGATACGGCTGCGATTCTTGAGGAAATTTCCCGCATGAGCGCCGACATCAAGAATACCAGCGAAGACTCGCTCTTTGCCGTTTCCAATTCCGATGCCACTACCCCTTTTGCAAAATATTCTGTCGCCACATTGCCGCCCACCCTCCTGGAGCAGCGCGCCACCCTTGCGCAGGGTCAGTTGATCGGGCCCGTGCTGGAAGATGGCAGCTACCGGACGTACAAAATCGCCAGTATCCGTAAGGACACGGTGTATACCGCCAAGGCCAGCCACATCCTGATTCGCTGGGATGCAGAAACGCCGGAAGCAAAAAGGACTGCAAAAGAAAAGGCGCAAAAAATCCTGAAAGAGATCAAAGACGGCGCAAGTTTTGCGGCCAAAGCGAGGGAATTCGGAACCGACGGTACGGCATCATCCGGGGGTGACCTGGGCTGGTTTACCTCGGGCCAAATGGTCAAGGAATTTGAAAAGCCTGTCT
>JAYRXB010000357.1:0-3620 GCA_041917735.1 Cyclobacteriaceae bacterium | reverse complement strand
GCTTTTCCGCATCCTCATCGGAGATGTCATCCCGCGCCTTGTCCACCAGCGCATCACGCTTCAGTTCAATGGCTTTCACTGTCTGCTTGGCGGTCTTGAGTTCGTCTTCTTTAGCCGAGTGCTTGGTCATTAAGGCATCAACCTTCGAGACCTCGGCTTCCAACAACTTCGCCTCAGTGGGAGCAGTCTTCTTCAGCGCCTTTGCTTCACGAGACAATTCCTTCTTGCGAGCTTTCAAGGCGTCAATGACAGCCTTGGGCAGTACGTCACCACTTTCGTCGAAGTCGTAGGCGTCGAGGTCTACCTCTTCGGCTTCATCACCCTCGCCAGGCTCCGCAGCCTCAAACTCACCTTGCAAGCGAGCGATTGTTTCCTGTGCTTTTTGAAGCTCCTTCAAGACTTCAGGGAATTGAGAGGCCAAAATGTCATCGGCCGGAATCAGGTCGGAATTCCAGCCTGAGGCAGCAACCGATTTGAAGTCAGTCGCCAGCTCACTGGCGAATTCGGCAAAAGCTCCGCGCACTTGGAACTTGTCGAGCAGTCCCATAGGCACCAAGGTGTCCTCAAGGCTCTGGGCGAACTTCTTCCGCAATGGAACGAAGCTGCCCAGCGTAGGCAACTGCTGCAGGTCAGCAACATTGCCTTGCCACCAGGAGGCCAGTGACTCAGCGAATTTCGCATTGGTAGCTTTTACCGAGTCGTTGCGTTCAACCAGCAACTTGGCTTGCGCTTTGTCTCCCTTTAGAGTCGGGGCAAAGTCGCAATAAGCAGTATCCCCCGCACGACGAACGAAAAGCTGGTCGCGTAGCGTCCCGTAATTGCTCCAGTAGCCTTGCAGGTCGTCAATCTCGACCGTGGGCACTCCGCCGTGGATATGCGCACGAACGTCCTGCGGCTCAGGGCGTGGCGAGTTGTCGACGTAGCGACGGATGTTCAGGTTCCAGTCTTCATCCTTCAATGCAGCGATTGGAATCGGCTCTGAGTAACCCTTAACCTTTAGGCGCTCGTGGTACACGTAGGCAATCTTCTCGATGTCTTCCGGGCGAAGCAGGTTCTGGTTCTTTCCTTCCTTGAATTCGCGGTCGGCGTTGATGAACAGGACTTCCTTACGTTCCTTGGCGCCAATCTTGGAGAGCACCAGCACGCAAGCCGGAATGCCCGTACCGTAGAACAAGCCAGGTGGCAGCCCGATAACGGCTTCCAGGTTGCCGGCCTCGATGATTTTCTTCCGAGCTTCCTTCTCCGGGCCGCCACGGAACAACACACCATGGGGCATGACTACGGCAGCCTTACCATCCTGCTCCAGCGTTGCCACGATGTGCTGAACGAACATCATGTCAGCCTTCTTCCCGGTTTCGGGCATGAAGGTATGGAAGCGCTCAGGGAACTGCATTTCCGTCTTGGAGTAGTTCTGCGAGAACGGAGGATTGGCCAGGACACGCTTGAAGCGCATCAGGGAGCCGTCGGTCATGTGCTGCGGCTTGCCAAGCACATCCTCGTTGCGGATGTCAGCTGCGCGGTAGCCGTGCAGAATCATGTTCATCTTGCAGATGGCCCAGGTCGTCCCGGACAGTTCCTGGCCATACAGCGCCATACGCTGCGGATTGCCACCAGCTTCTTCAACGTACTGACCAGACTGAATCAGCATGCCGCCAGAGCCGCAGGTGGGGTCGTACACTGACATGCCTTCGATAGGTTCGAGAAGTTGAACCAGCAGGCGAACCACGGGGGCAGGGGTATAGAACTCGCCACCCTTCTTGCCGGCGGAGTCTGCGAAGTACTTGATGAGATACTCGTACCCCGCACCAAGGAGGTCGGGGAATTCGAAGTCGGCGTTGGCCAGCTTGACCGTGCTGAAGTGGGTGATGAGGTCGACAATTTTGTCGTCGGGCAGTACGCGCTTCTTGTCGCCCTTGGTGTGCACAAAATTGATGGGCTTGAGAACGCCGCTCAGGGAGTCACTGTTGTCTTCTTCGATGGCAGCCAGTGCTTTATTCACCATCTCGCCGACGTTTTGCTTGACGTGCATCAGGCCACGGAACTGCTGGCCGTTCTCGAGGGTAATGGGCTCATCAAGCTCCCAGCGAGCACGCTCTGGCACCCAGAAGGTGTAGTGGGGGCTGCGCTTGTGATTGAGCTTGGTCTCGATGACCTTTTCAGACGAGCCCTTGGCCTTCTCTTCGGCGAGGAGGGCGGCGCGGTCGGCAGCAAACTGGTCCGACAAGCGCTTCAGGAAGAGCATTCCGAAGAGGTATTCTTTGTACTCCGAAGCATCCATGTTGCCGCGGAGGATGTCACTTGCCTTCAGTAGGAAGGACTCGAGCTGCGTGAGTGTCAGCTTTTTGCGATGAGGTCTGGCCACAGAATCTCCAACCAAGTCGTTGAGGGGACTCTGTATAGCGTTATTGCTCATGCATGAACCTTTCGATGTTGCTTTTGAGGAAGTCCATCATGATAACGTCAAGGTGCTTTGGTGGACGATGGGTTGGTTGCATGGCCTTATTTCTGCGCGTAATCAAGGCCTGAAATCGGTTCTTGGCGTGTTGCGTAAACCAAGGTTTGTGAGACAGATTCTGGGGCGCCGTCCGGTTACAATTTTTTGACTCCGGATGTGTTGCAAAACACTGTCGCGTTTTCAAAGTCTCAATGTGGTATACTTAGACAAGTAATGAGACAGGGGGCTATGTGCTCATCGGATACGCTAGAGTTTCAGGTGACGACCAAAATCTGGACTTGCAACTGGATGCTTTGAAGGTGGCGGGGTGCGAGAAAATCTGCACTGACCGCATGACTGGCGCAGCGAAGGACCGGCCGGGGCTGGCGGAGGTATTCAGTTTCCTCCGTGCTGGCGATACCTTGGTGGTCTGGAAGCTTGACCGATTGGGGCGCTCAGTAAAAGGGCTGGTGGAACTGGTGGCAACCCTTCAAGGGCTGGGGGTTCAATTCCGGAGTTTGACTGATGGAATTGATACAGGCAGCGCCGCTGGGCGGTTCTTTTTCCACGTCATGGCTGCGTTGGCTGAGATGGAGCGTGACCTGATTCGAGAGCGCACTAACGCCGGCCTTAAGGCAGCTAGAGCAAGGGGACGCCTGGGCGGTAGAAGACCAAAAATGGATGAGTCCAAGATTCTGTCAGCAATGCGCCTACTGGATTCGGGCATGCCGTCATCCGAGGTCGCGAAAAATCTTGGGGTGTCCAGGGCTACCTTGTATCGTCAGATTCAGAAGGCATCAAGAGCCGAGCTCTCCGGCGCTATACAGAGCTCCAGTTAACATTTTTTGAGGAACAAACATGTTTCGTAGCATTGAAACCCGCATCGTAAACCCTCTTTTGGGCGACAAGATTGACTTGCCGACATATGCAACCCCGGGCTCGGCGGCCATGGACCTCCGTGCCTGTATCGAGGCGCCAATCAGCATTGCTCCTGGCAAGAACGCACTCATCAAAACCGGCCTGGCTATCAACATGATGGACCCCTCCTTGGTTGCGCTGGTTGCCTCACGCTCGGGGTTGGCGCTCAAGCATCAAGTTGCTGTTCTAAACGCCCCTGGCGTCGTAGACGCCGACTACCATGGAGAGATTGGGGTCATCCTTGCAAACTTCGGTGACGAGCCTTTTG
>JAYRXB010000356.1:0-6514 GCA_041917735.1 Cyclobacteriaceae bacterium | reverse complement strand
TGCTTTCGCCGTCCCAATACACCGCCGAGATGACTTTCTTGGGATGGAACTTCTCCAGCAGGATGGTTTTCTCCGGCTCGAACCGTGTGCTGATGTCGAAGCCGGTGATCTTGTAATTGCCGCTGCTCGTGATGGCCAGGATCTGGTCGTCGCCATCAAACTTGCCGATGGCCTTGCCACGCTTGTCTTTGTTCAACCGGCCGGAAGCCTGGTCGAACCACAAGTCGAGACCACTCAACGTGGAGGTACCAGCCTGCAGCAAGTCGACCTTCCGGATGGGGTACTTGGTAATCGTGTTTCCACGGGCTCCCCGGCCCTTGATTTCCATTTCGGCAAAGTCGAATTCGAAGACCTTCTTGCGGGCGGTGCTGCTGGGGTTGAGCTTCACCTCCACCACCTCGGCCTCCCCGTTGGGGTTGGCGGTCAGGTAGTGCACTTTGCTGTTGGGGTTGCCCTGGTCTAGGACGTATTCCTTGTCGCGGATGATGCCCGGCATGGTAAACCGCTTGGCGAATGACTTACCCGACTTGCCGTCGCTGTAGATCATGTTGTACACCATGCGTTCGTCGCCCTTTTTCCAGACGCCGCAGTACAAAATATCTTTACCCATGAAAACTTTCTCGGAAATTCGGCTCACAAGGGCCTTTCCGTCGCGGCGGATGGCGATGATGTCGTCGAGCTCCGAGCAGTCGCAAATGAACTCGTCGCGCTTCAATCCCCACCCTACAAAGCCGTCCTGGCGGTTGACGTAGAGCTTCTGGTTGTTGGCGATAACCTCGGTGGCGGTCACCGACTGGAACGACTTGATTTCGGTCTTCCGTTCACGGCCTTTGCCATACTTGGTCAGCAGGTTCTGGAAGTAGGCTATGGCAAAATCGGTCAGGTGCTTGAGGTGATGGATGGTCTGCTTGAGGTCCTCCTCCAGCGACTTCATCAGTTCGTCGGCCTTGAAGGAGTCGTACTTGGAAATGCGCTTGATGCGGATCTCGGTCAGCCGGATCACATCGTCGTCGGTGATTTCCCGGTAGAACTGTTTCTTGTAGGGGGCCAATCCCTTGTGGATGGTCTTGATGACCGCCTCGAACGTTTCGCACTCCTCGATGTTCCGGTAGATGCGCTTCTCGATGAAGATCTTCTCCAGGGATGAGAAGAGAATCTTCTCCATGAGGTCAGCCTTCCGGATCTCCAGTTCTCGCTTGAGCAGGGCCACCGTCAGTTCGGTGTTGTACTTGAGGATCTCGTTGACCTTCATGAACCGCGGCTTGTCTTCCACGATCACGCAGGCATTGGGCGAAATGCTGATCTCGCAATCCGTGAAGGCGTACAGGGCATCCATCGCGATCTCCGGTGAAAGACCCGGCTGAAGGTGAATCTGGATTTCCACGTCCTTGGCCGTGTTATCGATCACTTGCTTGACCTTGATCTTCCCCTTCTCGCTCGCCTTGACGATGGATTCCATCAAAGAAGCGGTTGTTGTACTATATGGTATCTCCTTGATTACCAGTGTTTTCTTATCGACTATCTCTATTTTAGCGCGAACCTTAACCTTGCCTCCCCGGAAGCCCTGGTCGTATTCTGAGAAGTCGGCAATGCCGCCGGTATTAAAGTCGGGATAGATCTTGACGGACTTCCCTTTCAGGATATCCATCGAGGCCTTGCAGAGCTCGCTGAAGTTGTGCGGCAGGATCTTGGTTGACAGACCTACGGCGATACCATCGACGCCCTGGGCCAGCAGCAACGGGAACTTAACGGGCAGGCACACGGGCTCCTTCTTGCGGCCGTCGTACGACAACTGCCACTCGGTGAGGTCAGGATTATAAACAACGTCCAGGGCGAACTTCGAGAGACGGGCCTCGATGTATCGGGCAGCAGCGGCGCCGTCGCCGGTGCGCACGTCACCCCAGTTACCCTGGGTATCCAGGAGCAGGTCCTTCTGGCCGATGTTCACGATGGCCTCCCCGATGGCGGCGTCGCCGTGGGGGTGGTACTGCATGGTGTTACCGATGACGTTGGCGACCTTATTGAAACGGCCGTCGTCCATCTCCTTGAGCGAATGCATGATGCGCCGCTGCACGGGCTTGAGGCCGTCTTCAATGCGGGGCACAGCGCGCTCGAGGATCACATAGGAGGCGTAGTCCAGGAACCAGTTCTGATACAAGCCGTCAATGGAGGCCAGTTCGTGGGCGGCATCTCCGGTCTTCGGCTTCGTTGCTTTCTTCTTGCTCATCGGGTGTTCGTCCTAATCATTATTCTTCAACGACCGCTTCTTCGGCGGTCTCCTCTACCGTATCCATTTCAATCCGCAGGTTCTCAATGATGAAGTCCTGCCGGTCGGGTGTATTCTTGCCCATGTAAAACTCCAGGGTCTTGACCAGGTGCTTTTCCTTGTCGATCATAACCGGCTGCAGGCGGATGTCATCGCCGATGAAGGTTCCGAACTCCTCCGGTGAAATCTCGCCCAGTCCTTTGAACCGGGTGATCTCGGGCTTCGTGCCAAGTTTGCGCATGGCCGCCTCCTTCTCTTCCGGGCTGTAACAGTAGATCGTCTCCTTCTTGTTGCGCACCCGGAACAAGGGTGTCTCCAGGATATAGACATGACCGGCCTTGACCAGGTCGGGGAAAAACTGGAGGAAAAAGGTCATCAGGAGCAGCCGGATGTGCATCCCATCGACGTCGGCATCCGTGGCGATGATCACCTTGTTGTACCGGAGCCCGTCGAGGCCATCCTCGATGTTCAGGGCGTGCTGAAGGAGGTTAAACTCCTCATTCTCATAGACCACCTTCTTGGTAAGCCCGAAGCAATTCAGGGGCTTTCCACGGAGGCTGAATACGGCCTGTGTCTCCACGTCCCTCGACTTTGTGATCGAGCCGCTGGCCGAGTCGCCCTCAGTTATGAAGATCATGGTATCCTTGCTGCGGGCGTCTTTGCTCTCGTCGAAGTGTGCGCGGCAGTCGCGCAGCTTGCGGTTGTGGAGGTTGGCCTTTTTGGCCCGCTCGTTGGCCAGCTTCTTGATGCCGGCAATCTCTTTCCGTTCCCGCTCCGACTGGAGGATGCGCTTCTGCAGGGCGTCTGCCACGGACGGGTTCTTGTGGAGGTAGATTTCGAGCTCTTTGGCCACGAAATCGCCCACGTAACTTCGCACCGAAGGGCCGTCGGGGGCCATGTTGATGGATCCCAGCTTGGTCTTGGTCTGCGATTCGAAAACAGGCTCCTGCACCCGCACCGCCACAGCGGCCACAATGCTCGCCCGTATGTCCGATGCGTCAAATTCCTTCTTAAAGAAGTCCCTTACCGCCTTTACCACCCCTTCCCGGAAGGCAGCCAGGTGCGTACCCCCCTGGGTGGTGTTCTGGCCGTTGACGAAGGAGTAATACTCCTCACCATATTGGTTGCCGTGGGTAAGGGCAACCTCGATATCATCGCCCTTGAAGTGAATAATCGGGTACCGGATCTCTTCGGCGTCCGACTTGTTTTTCAGCAGGTCGAGCAGGCCGTCTTTGGAGAAGAACTTCCGGCCGTTGTAGTTGATGGTCAGCCCGGCATTGAGGTAGGCATAGTTCCACATCAGGTCATCCAGGTACTCCGGGATGAAATGATAGTTTTTGAACATGCTGTTGTCGGGCTCGAACTCTACCAGCGTACCGTTGCGTTCGCTGCTCTTCGCCAGCTTCGGGTCGTGGGTGAGCACCCCTTTCTTGAATTCAGCCAGTTTGGTTTGTCCCTCACGGTAGGCCTGCACTTTAAAGTAGTTGGACAATGCGTTCACCGCCTTCGTACCTACCCCGTTCAAGCCGACCGATTTCTGGAACGCGCCGCTGTCGTACTTGGCACCGGTGTTGATCTTGGATACCACGTCGACCACCTTGCCCAGGGGGATGCCGCGGCCGTAGTCGCGCACCACCACACGCTGGTCGGTGATCTTTACGTCGATGGCCTTTCCATAGCCCATCATGTGCTCATCGATGCAGTTGTCGATGACTTCCTTGACCAGCACATAGATGCCGTCGTCTTTGGCCGAGCCGTCGCCGAGTTTACCGATGTACATCCCGGGGCGGAGCCGGATGTGTTCCCGCCAGTCGAGCGACTTGATACTCGACTCGTTGTACTCCATACTTTCCTTTGCCATGCCGTGCGTTCGTATTTTCCGTCTTTACAGTCCGCCTAAAAAATCTACCGGAAGCAGTCTTCCATGCAGGTCAAAAAATCGGAATCCCGTAAATCTTTTCTAATAAAGAATATTTTGATCGCAAATCCATCGACTGCCGGTAAGTTCTATCTACAAACTTAAAGGAGGACTTTACCTATAACGTATTGATAATATGCTACTTGAGTCACTCCTTGGGAATTGCCTGATTAGCACTGCGGGGCGCCATCACCTTCGCCAGTGGCCACAAGGATGCCCAAAGTATGATGAGCGCCACGCTCCCGTAGATGATGTAGCCGATGCTCGCATAGTCGAAGCGCTCATTGCTGTTGTAAAGATTGAAAAACTCGAGGGCGACGATCATGAACAGGTTGAAGAATACGATCAGCCCGTAAAACCAGGCGTGAAAAAGCGGGCTGGCACCGGTCATCACCCGGCTGACGACAAACACCAGGGAGTTGAGCACCGCGAGCACCCCAAGCGAAGCATAAAACAGGCCGTCGCGTGAGATGGTCTCGCCCTCAGCCGGGTTTCCGCCGGTGAGTTGAATAGTCTCCGGGTAGGACGCATAGGCGTAGAGCAGTACCCCGACGGCAGCCAGCAGGGAAAAGAACCAAACCGCTTTGAATATTTTAACAATCATGGACAATTCAGCATTCGGCGCGCAAGGTAATCGAATTGGATGGTCGCCCTACGGGGATTTTCAACTAATTTTGAGCACCTGCCGACCCTTATGAATGTAAATCCCATCGTCCTTTCCATCCCGATCTTCTTCATCCTGATCGGCGTGGAAATTCTGGTGGAGCGCCTCTCCCACCGCAAGTTGTACCGGCTGCCCGATTCCATCGCCAACCTGAGCTGCGGAATCACCTCCCAGCTCTCCGGAATATTCTTTCGTGTCCTGGCCGTCGGTGCCTATGAGCTGGTGTACTCGACACTGGCCATCACGCACCTCGAACGCAACTGGATCTACTGGACAGCCCTGTTCTTCCTGGTGGACCTGGCCTACTACTGGGCCCACCGCATGAGCCATGAAATCAACCTCTTCTGGGGCGGGCATGTGGTGCACCACCAAAGCGAAGAGTATAACCTGTCCGTAGCCTTGCGCCAGAGCTCCTTCCAGGTTGTCTGGACGTTCTTCTTTTACCTTCCCCTGGCGGTGGCCGGCTTCGAAACGACCGACTTCCTCCTGATCTCGGCATTCAACACCCTCTACCAGTTCTGGATCCATACAGAGACCATCAACCGCATGGGATTTCTGGAGTATTTCCTGAATACGCCATCGCACCACCGCGTGCATCACGGCCGTGACCCCAAGTACATCGACAAGAACCATGCGGGTACCCTCATCATCTGGGACAAGCTCTTCGGCACTTTCCAGGAAGAGGAAGAGCGGCCTACCTACGGCATTACCAAACCGATCAACAGCTGGAACGGGGTGTGGGCCAACTTCAGCCATTACGCCACGATGGCCGAAGAGATCAAGCAGATTCCACGGTGGGGCGACAAGTTCCGCTACCTATTCAATAAACCGGGGTGGCTTCCTGCATCTATGGGCGGCTACCGGCCTGCCCCTGCCGTCGACAAAGCGCACTACCACAAGTACGATACGCCTGCGCCAACGGTCCTCAGCTACTACGCCTTCTTTCAGTATGTCATCTGCCTGGCCGCGACCGCCGTATTCCTGTTCAATCAGGGTAGTTTCACGCTCACGGAGAAAGCCATCGCTGCGGTGCTCATTTCCATCTCCGTGGTGAACTGTGGCGTTTTGTTTGAAGGGAAACGGTGGGTGTACGGTGCGGAATGGCTGCGGATTACCGTATACCCCGCCGCCCTGGTTGCCGGAGCCCTGCTTTATGCCTGGCCGACCTACCTGGTCGCCCTTGCAGCCGGATATCTTCTCGTCTCCGTAATTTGGTTCTACCAGGTTCCCAAGCCCCATGCTCAGGTTTAGCGCTGCCGCCCTCCTGCTGCTCTGCGCTGCCTGTGGCGACGCACTACCCACGCTCGACGGGCTGGATACGGAACGGTGGCGCTCCGACAAGAATGCATGCCTGGGGCATCGGCGCGAAATGGAGCTGGCACTGATCCGCGAGAAAGACAAACTGAAGGGCCTGTCGGAGATGGACGTGGTTGAATTGCTGGGAAGGCCGGACAAGAATGAGCTGTACAAGCGCAACCAGAAGTTCTTCTGCTACTACGTCAGCCCGGGTCCCGATTGCGACAAGTCCGATGAGCAACCCGTTCAACTGATCATCCGGTTCAATGCTATGGGCTACGCCCAACTGGTGTCCGTCGGCACCCACGAACCCTGATTTTTTGGTAGCTTCGCACCCGTTCAACCAACCCCAACAGACGGCATGAAACAC
>JAYRXB010000355.1:0-2932 GCA_041917735.1 Cyclobacteriaceae bacterium | reverse complement strand
GATTGAGTTGAAGGTGACAGAGGAGACCCACTACGTGGAGCATTATTCCGACGTACCGGTTACCGGCTATGTGCCGGATGTGGAGGCCGAACCGGAATTTGTGCCGGTGGCAAAGGCCCCCGAGCCGGTTCAGACCGAGTGGGTGGTTGATCCCATGCCCGCCATGGAGTTGGAGGAGCCTGTGCCAGTGCCCGTTGAAGCGACTCTGCCGGTGGAGCCTGTCGTAGCGGCACCCCTGGAGCCGGAGGTTAAGCTTCCGGAAGAGAAGCCAGTGGCCAAGGAGGAATTTCCTGCCGAGCCCCCGCGCCAGATCTCACTGTTTGATCAGGAGGATGTAGTGGCCCGCAAGGTGGAACTGCCCCAGGAAGAAGAGCCGCTGGAATTGGAGGATGAGGACATTCGCTTCAAGGACGACAGCGAAGAGTTTGAAGTGGGCCGTGAGGTTGCGGCTGACCAGGTCATAAACGATGAAGGACTTATGGAAATGAGAAAGACAAAAGAGCGTCTGCAGCAGCAGGCCAAGGAGCGGAGGGAAAAGTTGAAAGCCGCCCGCAAGCAGGAAATGAGCAAGGAAGAGTTCAATGAAAAGTGGACCATGCCCGCCTACCTGCGCCGGGGCGTGAAAATGGAGAACGTCCCGCATTCCTCCGAACGGTTCATCTCCAAATACAACCTCAACGACGACAATTCGCTGTTGGGCAACAATAAGTTTCTTCACGATAACGTGGATTAAGGTGAACCGTCACGCGTTGCTCGTTATGTGTCGCTCGCTGTCCCAAGGTATATTCTTGTTTGTGGTTGCAAGAATAGCCCGGTGGGCGTTTGGCGAGTTGCAAGGAGTGAGCCGCGCGCAACGAGTTCCCAAGGCATGGCACATCTGGCGCGACTGGTCATTTACTCCATTCGTAGTGGTTGTTGGCAGTAAATATTTTTTGCCGGCGCCAGAGTGCCTTCTTTTTGACTGGGCGACTGTTGGCAGTCGTCGGTGGCTGCGCCCGATTCCACCCCGCCGCGTGTGGGGCGGTTTCGATGCGTGGCTGCCCTGATTTTTAGCTGCTCCCGGTCAATGGTTTTTTAACCTGGAAAGCCGCCTGTACGAGGGCGGCTTTCTGCTTTTGGTTGAAAGCTGAAGGCTAAGGCTGTAGGCTAAAGGCTTAAAGCTGAAGGACGAAGCGCAGGGTTGGAGGCATTAGGGGGGATCTGGGCGGATTTCAAGATCGTCTTTTTGAGCTTTGACCTTTCAGCTTTCAGCCTTTAGCTTTTGGTATTCCGTCGGGAATCCGGGTTTGAATCGCTAATTTTAGTCCATCCTGATCACTATGAATAAGCTACTCATTCGAATTACATTTCCATTCGTTCTTATCATTGGCATTTATGCGCTAGGCCCGGAGCCTGATGCGCCGGTCTATGACCGTACGCCGGTAACTGTGCCTTCCGACCCCGACGGCCTGGAAGCCTACGTAGTCGCGCAAGAGGCAAAGCACAAGATCAAGCCAGACAATGAGGCGCGCATCGTGTGGGCAGACAGCACGCGGGGACGGACGCCATTCAGTGTAATATATCTCCACGGGTTCTCCGCCAGCCAGGAGGAAGGTGATCCGGTGCACGAGACATTTGCCAGGACCTTCGGTTGCAACCTGTACCTGGCACGTATGGCAGACCATGGTGTGGATACCACCGATCAATTGCTGTTCTTCACGCCCGAACGCTGGTGGCAGAGCTCGAAAGAGGCGTTGGCTATCGGCAAGGCCCTGGGCGACAAGGTTGTTGTGATGAGTACCTCGACGGGGGGTACGATGGCATTGATCCTTGCCGCGGAGTACCCGGATGATGTTTTTGCCATAATCAATATGTCGCCGAACATTGAAATCAACGACGGCAACGCATGGATGCTAAACAACCCCTGGGGCCTGCAGCTGGCTCGGCTTACCTTTGGCAGCGACAGCCGGAAGCAATCGCTCGATTCCGCCAGGGCACGTTACTGGAATGGCACGTATCGGCTGGAGGCCATCACGCAGTTGCAAGAGCTCGTGGAGAGCAGCATGACGGAAGAAACCTTTGCCCACATAAAGTGCCCTTCATTAACGTTGTGCTATTATAAGGATGAGGAAGAGCAGGACCCGGTGGTGAAAGTAAGCGCCATGCGTGAGATGCACCGAATGTTGGCTACACCCGAAGATTCAAAGCGACTCGTTCCAATTCCTAATGCGGGCGGGCATGTCCTCGGTTCGCACGTGGTGTCAAAAGATATACCCGCTGTGAATCAGGCGGTGCTTCAGTTTTCCACGGAAGTTCTTCACATGGTGCCCGTCCAGCGTTGAACGGACGTGGGTGAAAATTAGTCGGGCGTGCCCAGGCGGCGCAAATACTCGCGGGCTTTTTCCAGGTCTTCCGGTGTGTCGACGCACATGCCATCCTCTGCGTCCGTCTCCACGGTCTTGATGCGGTAACCGTTTTCGATCCACCGCAACTGCTCCAGCGATTCGGCCCGCTCAAGCGGGGATACGGGAAGTTGCGTGATGGCCTTTAGGATGTCGCTCCGGTAGGCGTATAACCCCATGTGCCGGTAGAACGTGGAGTGCTTCAGCCAATCCTCCTGCGCCACTTTCTGAACAAATGGAATGGGTGATCGGCTGAAATAGAGTGCTTCGCGACGGTGGTTGAGCACGACTTTGGCTTCGGTGGGAGCCAACAACTGTTCGAGCGTGGTTATTTTTTGAATCAAGGTCGCGAGCTCCGTATCCGCGTCAAGCGACTGACAAAGCAAATCGATCTGCCCGGGATCAATGAATGGCTCATCGCCCTGCACATTCACCACCACGGTATCGTCGGACCAGCCCAGTCGCGTTGCCACCTCGGCCAGGCGGTCAGTGCCAGACGGATGCTCGGCGCCGGTCAGGACCACCTGCCCCCCCGCGGCCTCGACCACCTC
>JAYRXB010000354.1:0-3579 GCA_041917735.1 Cyclobacteriaceae bacterium | reverse complement strand
CCAGGCCCATGTACTGTGTCACTTCCCCGCGCTGGTTGCCGCCACCGGGAGGCAGCGTCATCTGCGCGTTTGTCATCAGGCTGGGGAACATGGCCGCCAGCAGCACAAGCAATCGGAAAATCTTCATGGTAATTGGGTTTTGAAGTGAGGTAAACTACGACAATTCGCCCTACCCAGTATCACCGAATACACGAACGGCCGCCCATCAGCCCCAAATACCCCAACTTCCCGTATGTACTGGGCTATTTGAACAGCCCGCGCAGCTCGACAATTTTGGCGTTGGGTCCGTCCATACGAATAAGACCCGACCGCGGGCGGTCCAGGTCGGTGATGGTAAACACCGTTGCCGACAGCATGAGGGCGAACCCAAAGACGATGGTCCAGTTGATGGGGCCACGCTGGTCGTAGCCCAGCAGGAAGGCCGACCCGAGGCACAGGGAAAACAGGAAGTACATGATGGAGTCCGGGATCGTCGCCTCCCCCGCCGCCCGTCGCGTCAGGGTGATGTCGATCATGTCATTCAGGGCGGGGACGATCTTGGACACCTCCGTCTGTATGGGATTTCGCCTGGCATAGGCGGCCGTAGCATTCCAAATGACATTGCTCAGCGAGTCACTGGCCAGCACGTGCTTCCACACGGTCTTGAGGTCCATGCCACTCTGGTAGAAAAGAATACGCTCTTCGACGTAGTCCCGGAGCAGGGGCTTCAGCACATCGCGCATGCTGTCGGAAAGCAGGCGCGTGCGGAGTACGGCCGTCCCGATGGCGTTGGCTTCTTCCACCACCAGTTCCCGCCGGGTATCAAACCGGGAGTTGGACATGCTGAAGCTGAACGCAAGCAGCAGGCCCAGCAACCCGAGCAACATGCCGTTGATGGTTGAGAGGTTGGTCTTCTCGAGCTCCGGGTTCTTCTTCACCTGATGGAGGAACACGCGATGCCCCAACAGGTAGCACAGCAGCAGCAACACAAAGAGAATGGACGCCACCACAACGGAAGGCGTCACCTGGAGAATGGTGAATTCAGGCATGGATCAAAAATAAGGCGGCAGTGCGCCGAAACAAATACACGGGCATTACCAGACGTCCTTCATGAGCCGCACGAAGTTGCCGCCAATGATCTTCTCCACGCGCGCTTCCGGGTGTCCCTTCTTGACCAGCTTCTCCGCGATGAGCTCCATCCGGTTGGGCGCGTTGAGTTCCGGAACGAACATGTACACGTTGGGGTCCTCCCCCGGCGCCGCGATGCCCTGGCGCTGACGGCCGGCGACAAAGTCGGCGTGCGCCTTCTTGTAGGCATCGGTCACGTTGTGCGGGTTGATGGATAGGTCGCTGCCGATGCCGACATGATCTTCGCCGCAGACGTTGATGGCGTGTTCAATGTGTTTCACCACGTCGGTATCGGAGGTCTGCATGCCCATGGTGAGGAAGGGCATCAGGTAGATGCCGATCACGCCACCCTTGTTGGCCATGGCTTTGAGTTCTTCATCGCGCTTGTTGCGCGGCCGTTGTGCCACCGACCAACAGCCCGAGTGCGTAATGGCCACCGGCGCCTTCGACTCCCGGATGCCGTCGGCAGTCGTCTGCTGGCCGCAGTGCGATAGGTCGATGATGATCTTCTTGTCGTTCAATTCTTGAACAAGGTTTCGGCCCAACTGGCTGAGGCCCGCGTTGGCGGGTTCCAGGCAGCCGTCGCCGACCAGGTTGCGCACGTTGTACGTGAGCTGGATGATTTGTACGCCGAAGCTTCGAAACAGCTGCACCCGTGAGAGGTCGCTGCCGATCACCGACGCATCCTGGAAGCCGTAAATGATGCCGAGTTTTTTCTGCTGCTTGGCCACCTGCAGGTCGGCCATCGTTCGCACCTTCATCAGCGACTCCGGGTGGGCGGCTATCTCGCGCTCCCACATGGCGATGCGGCCGAAGTTTTCTTCCACCGTCCCGCCGCCACCGACGGTCAGGTTGATTCCCGTGATCCCTGACGCCACGGCGTTGGCTACCATCTCCGGCGACAGCGTGGTAAACCGCTCCGAGGTGTTGAAGGGCCCGGGGCTCGCCAGGAAATCGATGACGATGGCTTTGTCATAACCTGGCCATCGATCGGGTGAGGCCGTGGTTGCAGGGCGCCCCAGGGCATCCGACCAGGATACCAGCGGCGCCATCGCCAGCGTGGAGGCAAGTTTATTGAACGAGCGGCGTGAAATGGAAGTCATGACTAGGCGGGTTTGTCAGGTTAGGTGGGTAAGGCGTTGGTTCAAGAACATCACGAAGTACCAAAGGCAATTAACGATTGTCCGGACGGATTGTCAATTGCCCGTTGGAACCCGGCATTTCTGCACCATCAACGGTAGTTCTTCAGGTGCGGCAGCGTCTTTTCGACGGGTTTGCCTTTCAGCTTCATGATGTCGGTAGGGGTTTTGCACAGCACCGCCGACTGGCCGAAGATCACAATGGGGTGCTTCACCAGGTTACCGTGGTGGGCCAGCACGTTTAGCCATCCGTCCATCGTGTAGTTGTTGTCGCCGGCCTTCTTGTACTCGGGGTCCGTGGCGTCGATAATGTCGCGCGGGTGCAAGCCTAGCATCGTCACCACTTCGCGCCAGTATGTTGGCGAGAACTTCTCGTGAACGACGTCCACTTCGTTGATGTGGCTGCAGAAGTCGAGGGCCAGCGCCTTCGTTTGCCGCCCTACCCCCGACTGCGGATCATAGAGCAGGAAGAGTTCGTTGGGATGGAATTGCATAGGGTGAGGATTTTGTAAGGTGAATATAACCATTTTCCCCTGCGCTTTGGCCGCCCGTTGTTCCCGGCGCGCCCAAGTCCTATTTTTGCCAAAATTTTGCGATGCTGGCCGTTTCGTACTACCTCGCGTACCCGTTTATCTACCTCCTGGGGAATCTTCCCTTCCCAGTCGTATACGCCATCAGCGATTTTCTTGCCTTCGTCATCCGCCTGGTTGGCTACCGCCGAAAGGTCATTTACACCAACCTGCGCAACTCATTCCCGGAGAAGCCCGAACACGAACTGAAAAAGATCACGCACGACTATTACCATTACATGGTTGACCTGACGCTGGAGAGCTTCAAGATGATGCACCTATCGGAAGAACAGATTGCCAGGCACATCCAGGTGATCAATCCCGAAGTGGCGCAGAAGTTCTACGACAACAAGCAAAGCATCATCCTGGCCCTCGGGCACTATGGCAACTGGGAATGGTACGGCCAATGCCTGCAACTGCAGGCGCCCCACCAGATGGTCATCATCTACCGGCCGCTGACGCACCCGTACTTCGACCGGATGATGCAACGCCTGCGCACCCGTTTTGGCATTGAGATCACCACCATGAAGCTTTCGCTCCGCACCATGCTCGCCAACCGCGGCCGCATCACTGCCACCGCTTTCGTCGGCGACCAGGCCGCACCGGTGAGCGAACACTGGATGACATTTCTCAACCAGGATTCATCGGTATACACTGGCATCGAGAAGATGGCGCGCAAATTCAATTACCCCGTCGTCTACATTCACCCCACGCGGCCGAAGCGGGGATACTACACCATGGAGATTGAAGTACTCGTGGAAGAT
>JAYRXB010000353.1:0-3738 GCA_041917735.1 Cyclobacteriaceae bacterium | reverse complement strand
ATGGAGGTCTGTTCTGTCCATCCATGAGAGAGCACCATTTCGTCTTTGACGTCAGCGCTGAGGATAAAGTTCTCCGGGCCGTACTTCCGCAGCCACCGTGAGAACGTATCGGGTTCGCGGGCGGCGATGCTGCCGATGTTGATCTGGTCAACGCCCAGGTCGAGGAGGTGTTCCACTTCGGCTTCGGACTTTACGCCACCGCCAAAGTCGACTTTCAGCGCCGTATGTTCCTGGATGGATTCGATGACGCGCCAGTTGATCACCTTTCCCTTCCGTGCCCCGTCCAGGTCAACGAGGTGCAGGTACTCCAGGTCAGCGTCCTCAAACTCTTTGGCAACCTCAACAGGATTCTCCCGGTATACCTTCACTTTGACGTAGTCACCCTGCGTGAGTCGAACGCATTTTCCTTTGATGATATCGATGGCAGGAATGATTTTCATTTCGGTAGATCTTGTCTCAAAAAACGTTCCAGGAGCAGCGCGCCGGCATCGCCCGATTTTTCGGGGTGAAACTGTACGGCGAAGAAGTTGTCCTTGCGGAGGGCGGCACTGAAGGGCCGGTCATGCGTGGTCTGTGCCACGGTATAGGAGTTCACGGGTACGAAGTAACTGTGTACAAAGTAGGCAAATATACCTTCCATACCGGTTCCCAGCCAGTCTTTTGTGTCGTGAAGCCGGTTCCATCCCATATGCGGCACCTTTATGGATTGACCGGTAAACCGTATGACGTTCGTATCAAAAATCGCCAGCCCGGCCGTGTTGCGTTCTTCCGACTGCCGGCACATGAGCTGCATACCCAGGCAAATGCCCAGGACGGGCTGACGAAGGCTGCGGATAACCTGATCAAGGTTGTGGTCGACCAGGTAGCGCATGGCTGTGGCGGCTTCACCAACACCGGGAAAAATCACGCGGTCGGCGCTGTGTATCTCTTCCGGGTTGTCGCTGACAAGTGGTGTAATGCCGCACCGTTGGAGCGCAACCGTGACGGACCGGATATTCCCACCCGGGTACCGAATGATGACTGTTTTCATAACATTCCTTTGGTGGTCGGCAGTGTGTCGGTGCGGTCATCCGCAACGGCCATGCGAATGGCGCGGGCGAATGCCTTGAAGATGGATTCAATCTTGTGGTGTTCGTTGACACCTTCAACGCGTATGTTCAGGTTGCAGGCAGCGGCATCGCTAAACGATTTGAAGAAGTGTGAGAAGAGCTCGGTGGGCAGATCCCCGATTTTCTCCCTTCGGAATTCGGCGTCCCAGACAAGCCACGGCCTCCCGCCGAAATCAATGGCCACCTGCGCCAGACAATCGTCCATGGGAAGGCAGAACCCGTAGCGGGTCAGGCCGCGCTTGTCGGCCAACGCCTGACGGAACGCTTCGCCCAGCGCTAGGGCCGTGTCCTCCACGGTGTGGTGCTCGTCGACATGCAAGTCGCCTTGCGTTTGAAGTTGGAGTGAAAGATTCCCGTGCCGGGCAAGTTGATCCAGGAGATGATCAAAGAAGCCAAGGCCGGTCTGAATGCGTGAGGGCGCCGCGTCGTTCAGGCTGAGCGCAACTTCGATCTTTGTTTCCCGGGTGGTTCGGCTTATCGACGCCCGGCGCAACCGTCCGAGTACCTGGTCGGCAATAGCATCCCACTGCGACGTGACCAGGGCACAGGACGCAGACAGGTTATCTTCCAGGTTTACGGTGCCTTGCTCGGGTCTTGTCAGCAAGATGCCGCGACTTCCAAGGTTCACCGCCAGCTGCAAGTCGGTAAGCCGGTCACCGATTACATAGCTGTTGGACAAGTCGACGCTTCCATCCAGGTACGCAGTCAGCAGCCCTGTTCCGGGCTTGCGCGTAGGCTTGTTTTCTTCGGGCAGCGACCGGTCGATGAGCACCTCGCTGAACGTGATGCCTTCGCCTCGCAGGGTGTCCAGCATTTTGGTGTGCGCCGGCCAGAAGGTTTCTTCCGGGAAGCGGGAGGTACCAAGGCCATCCTGGTTGGTGACCATCACCAGCTCGTAGGTGCCGGAACGTGCAATCCGGGCCAGGGCTGTGATGGCACCCGGAATGAATGCAAGTTTCTCCAGGCTGTCAATCTGTTGATCGGGAGGTTCGACGATCAGCGTGCCATCGCGGTCGATGAAAAGGACTTTTCTCATAGGGACTTGAATAGTTGAACGAGGCGTTTATTCTGTGCGGGCGTACCCACGGTGATTCGAAGGCAATTGTCGCAATGCAAAGCTCCGGAGCGAAGCCTGACAACGACCCCTTTCGTCAACAGCGCCTGGTAAATGGATTCCGCGTCGTCGACACGGACGAGGAGGAAGTTGGCATCAGAAGGATAGACCTTGCGCACGATCCGAATGTGGCGCAGTGCCTGGGACAAAGCGGTACGCTCTTCCCGGATGACTTCGGCCAGCCGCATCATGCGACGGTGCTGACGGCGCAGGACGTGGAGTATTGTTTTTTCTGCAGCCGAACTGATGTTGTACGGTGGCTTGATTTTTTGCAGTACCTGGATAATGCCAGGGTCTGCGAAGCACAAGCCTGCCCGGATGCCGGCAAGCCCCCAGGATTTGGAGAATGTTTGAAGTACGACCAGGTTGGGGAATTGGTTTAGGGATTCTGTCCAGCTCGCCACGTCGGCAAAATCGATGTAGGCTTCGTCGATGACTACGATTCCCGGAAAGGTGCGGAGCAGCTCGCGTATTTTCGATGGCCGCAGCAGGTTCCCGGAAGGGTTGTTGGGGCTGCACAAAAAGATGATCCGTGAATGGCTGTCGCAAGCCTGGCGAACGGCGGTCAAATCCAACTCAAACGACGGCGTAAGTGGCACTTCCCGAACGTCAACGTCGTTGATGGCGGCAAAGGTCGCGTACATACCGTACGTCGGCTGCAACGTGATGATGTTGTCGCATTGCGGTCGGCAAAAGGCCCGTATGAGCAAATCAATAGCCTCGTCACTGCCGTGGGTGACGAGGGTTTGTGCGGGCGTTGTTCCATGAAATGAGGCTACCGCATCCCGGAGTGCTTGCTGCCGGGCATCGGGGTAGCGATGGTAGGCCGATGGAAATGGATTCTCATTGGCATCCAGGTAGAGCGAGGCCTTCCCGCGAAATTCATCGCGGGCTGACCGATACGGTTGCAACGCCCGGATATTGGGCCGAACGAGTGAAGCCAGGTCAAATGTTTTCATGACGTTAAGCGAATGGAGATGGCACGGCGATGTCCTTCGAGTCCTTCGGCGATGGCCATTTCTTCCACCGCGGGCCCCAGCAGCTGGAGTCCTTCTCGGCTGAGGCGCTGGAAGGTGATTTCTTTGGTGAAGCTGGCACACGAAATGCCACCGTATAACCTGGCGTACCCTGCTGTAGGCAACGTGTGATTGGTGCCAGACGCGTAGTCACCCGCCGCTTCCGGAGAAAAGGCTCCCAAGAACACCGACCCTGCGTGAATAACCTGCTCAGCCAGTCGATCCGGGTTCCGGGTGTTGAGAATGAGGTGTTCCGGTGCATACGCATTGGCGAAGTCCATCGCTGCTTGTTCGTCCGCGAGGGTGATGATAAAGCCGTTGGCCAGGGCCTGCGCAGCGACATCACGGCGCGGGAGCGAGTCCAGTTGCTTCTGGAGTTCAATTTGCACACGCCCACCCAGTTCTTCGGCCAGGCTCACCAGGATAACCTGGCTGTCGGGTCCGTGCTCGGCTTGCGAGAGCAGGTCGGCAGCAACGAATGAAGGGTCCGCCGATTCGT
>JAYRXB010000352.1:0-10565 GCA_041917735.1 Cyclobacteriaceae bacterium | reverse complement strand
CTAAAATACCTGAGATACAAAAAGAAGAATGAACAAGGTTACGATAAGGGACATTGAAAATGTATCCTTCGACATTCTTAAACAAAGCAATTCACTTGGGGTTTTTCCTACACCAGTCGAAAAAATTGTTCAATACTGTGAGCTCAAAGTTGACAGAGAAAATTGCCTCAGTAAAATCCCAAAAAACTATTTGGCCAAGACCTCTGAGGCACTAAAGAGTGCGCTTAGAAAACTTCGAGGAGTCATAGATATTAGAGAGAAGGTTATCAACCTTGACTTAACTCGACCTGCCAATGCACAAAGATTTGTCCAACTCCATGAAACAGGCCATAGCGTGTTGCCTTGGCAGCGCAAGACTTTTGAGTACTACGATGATGATGTTACTTTAAATCCTGACGTAAAAATTGCCTTCGAGGCGGAAGCTAACTACTTCGCGTCAAGTGCATTGTTTCAACTTGACAGGTTTGATGAAGAAGCAAACTTGCTTGAGTTGACGATTCGTTCACCCCTAGCTTTGTCCAAGAAATTTGGCGGGTCAGTCCATGCGACAATTAGGCGTTACGTCGAACGGTCACCTAAACGATGTGCTCTACTAATAATCGAAAAAATCGGGACATTAAGCTTCAAGGTTCGGAACTATTTTCAGTCCCCTTCATTTACAAAGGAATTTGGCATTTTGAAATGGCCTGAGTCTTTGGGGCCTGATCAAGCCTTTATTGTGGACTGTTCATATAGAAAGATGAATACTAGCGGTCAATTCTTGTACAAAGGAGAAAATGGAGACATAACGTTTCAGTATCACTTCTTTACCAACTCATTCAACTATTTCGTCATGGTACTTCCATTTGGAGAGAAAATCAGATCCAAGGTGAAAATTATTGTCACCGAGTAGCCAAGTTAACAGACTTAGGACTTCATAAGGCAAGTATTCGGCATAAATACCACTGACCAAAGCGGGAATGATGCCTATTTCCAACGAGGAGTTATCATGAAAGTAGGCATGTTGCATTACCATACCTATAGGGAAACAGTTGTATGAGGTGTGCTTGGATCTAATCGAGCCTGAAAATGACGAACTGAAATGCTGCAAGTCTGGAGCAGCAAATCGAGTTTTGCGGTCACAACACAAGCGATTGAACAGGGAGGAATTTGAAGACTCGGTGCTCTACCGCATCGGGTAGTAAAGCTGATCAGTATGGCCCCGGCTTCATGAAAGAATTTGCGGAGAGTTTCGGAATTTGTTTCCTCGATATTGAAGATAACAACTCTACTGAAACGTGAGGTGCATAAACCCATGCATCCTTTAGAGAGAGCGCTCAGAGACTCGGGCGCCTTGAGCGAGGATACTGAGCCAAAAGCTTCAGAATGACAATGTTATTCAAGCAACTTTGGCACACCAGACCCGGTTATTCTTTCGTAAATCCATCTTAGAACTTCAGGATCCGTTACTTTGTCCCCGGCAACTTTGACAACTTTGCCAAGCACCACCTCCATAAAGGTCTTCTTCTTCAAATGAGTCATGGATTTAAGTTCATCAATCTCACTGTAGATGACCTCTTGCCCAAGTTGAAGCTCCCTCAGTTTTGCCATTACTTCGTCCAAGGCGTCGTTTATCTGAGCGATTTCGCATACAGAGAAAGATTCGTCAGAATCAGACTGCCTGGTCAATTTCTCGATTTCTTGGTTTGTGAAGTAGGCTATAACATTGTGGACATTGGTTTCCGGGCATTTCTCGCGGTCGCCAGGATAACTGCATTTAAGCAGGTGCTTCTTCTTTGCCTCTGCATTCTTGGTGAGGACCTGGCGCATGAAAATCACTTGATCCTCTGGCCTTGCAATCTTGCAAACCTCTGACCGAAGGTGATTGGGATACGCAGAGGCATCAAACTGATGGTCGATTTTATTCTCATTGAAGTCGTCGAAGAACTTGTTCGCCAAACTCTCAAGAACGTATCTAGTTTCCATGACCCAAGAGTTGTGCTAAGTATCAGCGAGAAGGGTAGGAGTCACCGCACGGGGCAGGCTTGTTTAATCCGGACAACAATTATGACAAAAGGGGGAGAATCCTTCTATCTTGTCCAGATTACCGGTTTTAGTGATCCCGCTGGGACTCGAACCCAGGACCCATACATTAAAAGTGTATTGCTCTACCAACTGAGCTACGGAATCGTAAAATCCTCTCGGATTTTCCCTCAATTTCCGCCTCCCAACCCAACTCCCTTGCCGGAAGAACGTTGTTTTGCGTAATTGAGCCCGCAAAGGTAGCAGGATCAGAAAAATATGCAAAAGGCCACCCGCTTTCTCCTCATTTTCACGCTGGCTGTCTCCTGTGCCTTCACCTCCTTCGGCCAAGCTTCACCCCAACCGCAGAAAAAGCCGGTCAACCTCGTCCAAGCCGATAGCTTATTTGCCGCTCGCCAATACACCCAGGCCTTCGATGCCTACACGGCCATCCACCAAAACGGCCAGTGGACGCCGGCTATGTTCCTGAAAATGGCCTACATCCAGGAGGCCCTCGGCCACCTCGGGGAATCGCTGTACTACCTCAACCTCTACGCCCTGGCCTCGCACGATCTCCAGGCTGATGTGAAAATGGCCGAACTGGCGGAGAAATACCGGCTCGAAGGATATGGCGAACAACCCGCCGAAGCGGTCCTCGTCGTGCTCAGGTCCAACTACCTTCCCATCACCCTGCTCCTGGGTGCGGCCGCGCTGTTCCTCTTCGCCCTGACTATCAACCGCGCCCGGAAACAATTGAAGCCTTCCTGGGGCCTGTTGCTGGCAACCTTTTTCCTGCTGGCCTTGTTACTGGTTCACGTTCAACTTACCCCCGAATCGCGGCGGGCTATCGTCACACGCGGTCAGACCTATTTAATGAGTGGACCCAGTGGCGGGGCATCGGTAGTCGATATCGTCGGCGAAGGGCACCTGGTGCGTATCAAATCCCGACACGACGCCTGGCTCAAAGTCGAATGGAAAGAGGGGGAAGCGTATGTACGCGATTTCCTGGTTAGAAAAGTAGCACTCTGACATGATCCTACCGGCATTATCGGTCACCATCCACCAACTGGAGGCGGAGGCAGGCAAGATTCCGGCTTCGCGCAAAACCACCTTGGAGCTGCTGGCCAACTACATGGCCGTGCGTACCCTGGCGGGTCAGCCGGCGCAGTTGAATTTCATTTGCACACACAATTCACGCCGCAGTCACCTCGCCCAACTGTGGGCACAAGCGGCGTCATACTATTACCGGGTTCCCGGGGTGAAATGTTATTCGGGTGGAACCGAGGCCACCGCCTTCAATCCACGGGCCGTGAAAGCGATGCAGGCAGCAGGCTTTGACATCCGGGTAAACCGCGACGGCGAAAACCCCGTGTATGAAGTCCGGCACGCGGACGATGTCCCACCCGTAATGGCGTTCTCGAAAACCTACGATGATCCCGCCAACCCGGATCGTCGGTTTGCGGCGATCATGACTTGCTCGCATGCCGATCAAAACTGTCCCGTGGTCATCGGCTGTGATGTGCGCATCGCCCTCACCTACGACGATCCCAAGGATTTCGACGGCACGCCCCAGGAAGAGGAAAAGTACCGGGAGCGGGTTCGTGAAATTGGTCGCGAGATCCTCTGGGCGTTCTCCCGGGTGGGGAAGCACTGAACTTAGGGCTGCTTGCCCATGGCCTGCAGCGCAGCCTCGGCCGCATATTTCACATCGCTGTTTCGCGTAAGCCCCAGAACGCGCCGGATTGATTTTTCAGACGAAGCAGCATCGGCACCGATCTCGCCCAGCAACGTAATCAACTGGTACTGCAGTCCGCCGTCCTGGTCGGTGGTTTTGTCGAGCCGTGCCGACAGCGGGCCCACCGCCGGCTTCCCGATTTGCACCAACGCTAGCTTCGCCGCTTCGGTGTCGTTGCCGTAGTGAGGCAGTGCGCCGATCATGTGGGCGATAGCCTTCGGGTTGGAGGACCGGCAGTTTCCAAGCACGGTGATGGCCAGCGTCTGGACCTGGTCCATCTTGCCCCGGTCTTCGAGGGAACGACGGTCAAAGAGCGCCACCACGGAGCCTTCAATTGCCGCGGGTCGGTCGCCCATTTGTGCAAGCAATTTCAACACGCGGAGTTGTTCATCGAGGTCCTTGCCCGCAAGGATCGTCCTGGCTTCGTCCAGCGTGGGAATCAGGCCGGGCACCGCAATGCCGTTTCGAACACAAAAGTTGATGCGGTCTTCCTGCTGGCTGGGATACGGGGTACGATTGACGTAGGCGGCAAACTTGTCACGACACCGGCTGGCCAACACCTTCAAGTCGGAAGGAGGAAACTCCCGGGTGATTTCTTCATTCCGTGATGCGTTCTGGGTCAGGTTGTATTCCCAGGCGAAATCATACAGCTGTTCGTGCGCCTTGGGGTATTCGTGGGTGTTAATGAAATCGCACAGCCACCCGAGAATTTCGGTCTTGAAAGTGGCATCGGCCTCTGCCTTGTACAGTGCACGCAGTTCGGAGAATACCGTGGGCATGCTTTTCTCGTCGAGGGCCAGGCGTGAAGCGTAGGTTTGGTAGACGTGCCGCGCCAGCAACGTGTTGGACTTCACGCCTTCCATCATTTCAAAGAAGCAGGTTTCGTAGGACACCGGCCGGGGCAGCCCGATCTTCTGCGTGGATGCCAGGCTGAAGTAGTCGGCGATGCGTTGGTACGCAACCGCAGGCGCCGTCGCGGGCTTTGCCAGCAGGTAGTTGAGGTACGTCGATAGCGTGTAGTTGCCCACCCGCGAGACGGCGTGGAGGCTGGCCGTCCATTCGGTGTTGTCCACGTTCTTGTCCGCGGTGAGGAACCGAACAATTTCGGAGGCGCGGTCATCGCCGGCAGGAAACTTTATGGTATCGAGGGTGGAAAGCAGGAACTGCCGGTAGGCGGCATGGTCGATCGTGTAGCGCGTGAACGCGTACATGAGGTGATAATGAAGCTGGCCACAGCGGTTATCGAAGGGCGTCTTCATGGCTTCTTCCGCCACCGCATCAATCTTTTCTTTGGTCGACAAGTCATTCAGCCTGGTCTGAAAGGCCGCGACTTTTTCCTTGCACAGTTCTTCAGGCGTTTTGGCGGGGGCAACGGTTGTGGCGGGATTGTCGGGTGGGCGAGGGTCGGTTGACGGAGTCGTCGCGACCACCACTGCGCCGGCCGCCGGGAAAAGTGCTTCCAGGTTCTTGTTCATCTTGACGCGACCGTTGTAGGTGAACAATACTTCGCCGGACGCCACGTCGATGAGGCGTGCGCTGACATCCACGTACGATTTCAGCTTGGTGTAGGTGCCGGAGAGCAGGGCGTCGATGGGCGCCAGCTGACCGATCTTCAGGGCCGCGGCGGGCTTCATGAGGTCGGTGAGAATGAACGCATGTTCTTTCAGGATGGCATCCAGCCGCGTGCGCTCAAAGAGTTTGATTTTGTCGGGACGATTGCCCAGTCGCCCGATGATGGTTTCGGTGAGGTATTCTCCGAACTGCACGGAAGCCTGGGTGGAAGAAGTCGTTGCGGCAAAGGGCACAACGGCGAGCCGCATGGGCGTGGCTGGCAGCGGACTGTTTAGCACGTTGTCGGCCAACTCCTCTGTTACTGCATTGTAGTTCCGTGCTTTTTGGGCATGGAGCAGGACAGGAAGCGCGAGCAGCAGGATCAGGACCCGAAGAGCGGACATGATGCAAATTATAAGGAAATGGTGCGGGTCGCAAGCAAGGAGGCGCGGCCGCGTCAGCCTGTGGCGTAGGCCAGTGTTTCGTTCACATGCACGTTGCCGGCGTGCAAGCCGGGTGTTTGGCCATGCAGCTCGAAACGCGCTTTCACCTGCGGGCCCAGCAGGAGACAATACGTGGAGCCGCCAAAGTGAAACATGCCCAGCGGATCACCCTTGCGCACGTACTGTCCGGGGTGAACGGTGATCTCGCAGCTGGAAACTTCCGACATCCCCACACCCATGAAGCACACCAGCCCGATGGCGGGGTCTTCGGCTTCAATAAATATGAGCGACCGGGTTGCCACGGCGGTGAGGTAGGCCTGGGATTCACTCGGTCCAGAAGGGTCCAGTCCCTCTGCCAGTGTCTCGGAGTAGTAGGTGCCCTCCAGGTGGCGGGTCTTCGCAATTTTTCCACTCACCGGTGCATGCCAGCGGTGGTAGGAGAGTGGACTGAGAAAAGCCTGGTACACGGTTCCTCCCACAAACTGATCGACGGTCGGATCTCCTTTGAGCATGTCCTCCAGGGAATACGGCTGCGACTTGATCCAGAACCGGTCGCGTCGCTGTACACCATGAGCAATTCGGTACGGCGCCGATTCACAGGCGTTGGCGATCGCGCGGGCATTATCCGGTTCAGCCACCGGCCGACGGCCCGGCCGGAATTGCCGCGTGAAGAAGTCGTCCCAGGATTGGAAGCCGTAGAAGGGTTCCTGCGGCTCGCAGATGAAGTCATCCGCAAACCCTGGCATTGCCTCCATGGCATCCTGGCCCAGCCAACCTTTGTGGGGATGGTCATTGAGCACGTAGCAAGATTCCGGCGACGACAGGTAGAGCGCCCAGCTGTTGAGGATCTTCTTCAGTTGGCGGTTCACTTTCTCGTTTAGGAAAACGGCAAACCCGGCCTTGGTGCCCATGGTCCAGTCGAGGATGGCGTTGATGGGGCAACCCACCATGACGGTCTTGTTGAATTCCGGCGCGGTGGTGAGAATGCGGTTGAGCAGTTGCAGCATCACCAGGTAGCTGCGTACCTGCGGGCTTCCGCTGGGATCTTTGTGGTAGGGTGGCCGGTGAGGGACCTGGGTGAACATGAGGTGAAACAGCATGAACAGGTCAGCGTTCCCTTCGATGAGGTCCTTCAGTTCCTGGATGTCTGGATGGAGCGGGGCTTCATGGTCGAGGTCGCGGATAACATTCGAAAGCCAATTGTCCAGGGCCTGCTGGTCAGATGGCAGCCATTTTCCGACCCGAAAAGGTGCGGGTGTCATGCGGTGAAAGTACCATGACCGCTGCGCACCGACGACGACGAGCGAGCGAACGCGACCTGATTTTCGTCACGCTGAATAAATGCTGAAGGCGGAAAGCGAAAGGCGGAATGCCCGCTATTGGCTATTAGCTTTTGGCTATTGGCTTTTGGCCTTTAGCCTTTAGCTATTGGCTTTTAGCCTTCAGCTTCTCACAGTTTGACGTAAGTCTCTGTGAAGGAGCAATCGCCGGGAGGATAGACCAGGGTGAGTTGTCCGCCCGCATAGACGTAGGTAGGTGAGAAACTAAATGTCGGGCCAGTGATCGTCAAGGTAGTTGCAGTCAGGGTATAAATAAACTTGAAGGTGTTGCCGTTTATCTCAAACACGGCCTCTGTTTCTGTGAAGGTCAGTGTGGGGCAATCCAGCGTGCAGGTTGCGGCTCCATCGTAGGCAGGATCTGAGCAGTTGGTTGCCGCGGAGCTGGTGAGTCGCCAGGCGCCAATGAGTGGGTTGATGGTATACGGAGCCTCTGAAATGCCTGTCTCGCCGTTGACCGTGACGGTAATGACCCCGGAAGTCGCGCCGGTCGGGACTTTTACGGTCAGGGAGCCCGACGCGCTGGCGGTTACTTCGGCGGCGAGCCCATTGAATCGCACGATGTTATTGGCTTTGTCGGAACTGAAATTTGTACCGGTGATGACTACTTCCGACAACTCGGGTCCGCTGGTGGGTGTGAATCCGGAAATGCTGGGCGTGGGTGTCGGGTCGGAAGAAGAACAAGACCACAATCCGATGACCAGGACCAGGAGGACAGGTACCGAGGAGAGCTGTTTGATGCGCATACGGTGAAGGTAGTAGTCCCGTGGCCCAGATCAGCACAAAATTTCAAAAGTCACGTCCAACAGGGGATTCACCATAAAAAAACCGCCCCGTAAACGGGGCGGTTTCGCTTAGGCACGGGTTTCGTCTCCGCTCGGCCCGACCGCTTCGCAGCGGCCGATGGCTTAGATGAAGATGATTTGCGTGCCTTCCCCATCAGCCAACGCGTACATGTCACCGACGGTGATGATGTCCTTAACCTCCGGGAGGAAGTCCTCCTTCTTGAGGTGGAACATATCGGCTGCCAGTTTGCACGCGTATATCTCTCCGCCCCCCGCTTCGATCATTTGAATGAATTCCGTGACGTGCGGAATGTCCAACTTGTCCATCTCCTTCATCATCATGTAGGAGGCGAAGGCTTCGAATCCGGGGAGTCCGGCCACCATGGTGGGCATGCCCGGCATGAAGGCCGGGTTGCCGACGGTAGCGGTGTGCAGGTGGTCTGCTTTCTTCTTGGTGATGGCTTCCAGCCCGAAGAAAGTAAAGAACATCTTCGCCTCCAGGCCTTCCATCAGCGCACCGTTGGCGAGCACCAGGGCGGCATAGACGTCCTCCAGTTTTCCTTTGGAGCAGATGATCAGCATCCGCTTCAGTTTCTTTTCATTTTTGGTCACCGGAGTGTTTACTCCAAGGGTGACGGGTTTATCGAGTGTGTCAATCATAACCAATGTCGTTTGAGGGTTAAACCATCGTGTTCATTTCAGATGCAGCTTACCGGTTTCGGAATTCCGGCAATCTTGCTGGAGACCTTCAGCGGTCCGCCGGGGAAGAGTTCATAGAACTGCTTGATATCCACCAGGCCGGAAGCACCGACTTTGCGTATCGTCAGGGCCACCCCCTCGGCCTGCTTCTTGCGCAGCCAGTCGAGCACGGCAAAGTGCTTGTCGGTAAGGGTGATGCCATAGGCTTGAGCCACTTCGGTGGCCCACTCCGGAGTCCAGAGTTTAGCGTCGAGCAGATAGCCTTCTGCGTTGACGGGGAGTTGGTTTACTACAGTTTCCATATAGATGGGGTTAAGCGTTTACAATACAGGTTCTGGTTTCTTTTCTGTGATCTTCCCGGACATGGACATATGATTGGGGACCGGGAGGTGCTTGCCGGTGAGCAGCATGTGCCAGTAAACCCAGCGGAAGGCCAGTTTGCCCATGTGGTTGGTCAGTGTGGGCTTGAGCAAATCCATCGGCCCGACGACCGGGAGCGGGAATTTGCCGGGCAGGGGTTCGGTGGTGTAGTTGAAGTCGATGAGTGCGGCTTTGCCAAACCCGGTTTCGATGAAGCAGTTGGAGTGCCCGTCGAAGGTGGCGGTCATTTCACGCCCGTGGATGTAGCTGAGAATATTTTCGGTGAGCACTTCGGCCTCGAAGTGCGCTACGGAGCCGGCCTTGGAAGCGGGAAGGTTCGTCGTGTCACCGATGACAAACACATTCTTGAATTTCTTGGACTGCAGGTTGAATTTGTCGGTCGGCACAAAGTTGAGTCCATCCTCGTCGGCCAGGCCGCTGCGTTCGATCACTTCATCTCCCTTGTTTACCGGGATGGTAATCAGCAGGTCGAAGGGCACTTCCTTGCCATCGTAGGAAACGATGTGCTTGGAGGCGGTATCAACACTGGACAAGTAGAAGTCGGGAATCACCTCGATGTGCTTCTCGTCCATCAGCTGGTTGAGCATTTCGGTCGTCTTCGGTTTGGTGAATGCACCAGACAGGGGCGTCACATACTTGATCGTGACCTTGTCGCGGATTCCCTTCTCGGTGAAGTAGGCGTCGGCAAGGAAAGCGAATTCCAGCGGGGCAACCGGGCATTTGATTTGCGTTTCCGCCAGGTTGATCACCAGCGTACCGCCTTCCCAGGTCTGCAACTTCTCGGCCAGCCGCACGGCACCATCGTAGGTGTAGAAATCGAAGATGTCCTTGTACCACAATTCGCCCTTGAGCCCGGGGGTCTCCAGCGGAGCTATTTCAACACCGGTGGCGATGATCAGCACATCGTAGGTGAGCACATCTCCGCTTTGCAACCGGATCAGGTTCTGGTCGCCGTCGATCGTCTGCACTTCATCCATGATGAAGCGAACGCCTTCGGGGATGAAGTCGGTCCGTGGACGGACGACATCCTCGGGCTTGTAGATGCCAAAGGGAATGAAGAGAAAACCGGGCTGGTAGTAGTGTGTGTTATCGCGGTCGATCAACGTAATGTGCCAGGGCTGGTTTCGCAGCTCGTGGTGCAATTTGTTGGCCATCATGGTACCGGCGGTACCGGCCCCGATGATGATGAGATTCTTGTTCATGACTGGTGGGTTTTGACGATATAAAGGTGGCCTGGCCGGGTACCTTGCCCAATGATGGTACTCACGCGACCAACCTGATTTGAATCAATGAAAATTGGTAACCTCAGTTACAGAACCCCGGTTTTAAGCCGTTTTGAGGGCTATGCTGTCCGGACATTAGATGGGCCTGGGTGTTGCAAAAAGCGCAAATGCAGTACGGTCTGTGAAGGAAAAAATGCCATTATGCCACCGGTACTAAGTCATAGTTTGCTGAAGATAATTCCAGCAATTATGAAGGTGCTAATTCCACTCCTGGCGTCACTCCTGTTGACGAGTTGCAACTATTTCGCGTTTCGGTATGAGCCTGCATCAGAACGGTTGGGAAAGTTAGACACTGCCCGCCGGTACTTTATTGTTCATCAGTACGGCGTTGGATACGCCTTGACCGATAT
>JAYRXB010000351.1:0-14723 GCA_041917735.1 Cyclobacteriaceae bacterium | reverse complement strand
TCGATGGCGTCGCGCAAATACTGAGCGGTGACGGCACTGGCTTCCTGCGGATTATCATCAATAGCCCCGCTGTAATAGACGCTAAACTGCCCGTTGACGGGCCGCAGCACAAACACTTCCGGGCTCCGTCGTGCGCCCAGCAATTCCATGGCCGTTTGCGATTTGTCAGACAAGTAGGGCGCCTGGAAGCCCCTGGACGAAGCTTTCTTTTTCATTGCATCTTCGGCTTCCGGGGTGTCGAGGTGAGGGTTGATAAAGAGGAAGCTCACCCGTGAGCCGTACTGGCTGACGATCGTTGTCAGCCGCGCTGCGTAGTAATTGTCGTATGGACAATCGTTGCCGGAAAAGACAATGACTACTGGCTTTCCGGCATAATCTGTCAGCGAAACGGCTTGGCCGGAAACGACATCGGTCAATGTGAAGTTACCGACTGTGGGTTGGGCCAGGGTGGATCCAGCCATGAGAAGGAGGGCCACGGTGAGAAGCTTCTTCATATCGGTGTGTCTGTGTATACGACTACGTACGCTTTGGTAACGAGGTAGCGCAGGATGACGTGCCTCGGTGATGGAGCTACATCAATCGTGCCACGAAGAGAGCCCTCTTCCCGAAGCTCAAAAGGCTGAATCCGCAGGTGATCGCTGAAGAGCAGGTTACGTTGGCCATGAATTTTATACAGGGCTTCCTTTGCGCACCAGTAGATGCACAGTTTCGTCAGGTTGTCTTCACCATCTTTCGCTTCCTCCGTCGACAGAATGCGCGGCGCCACCTTGCGCAGTTTTTCCTTTACCTGCTCTACATCGATGCCGACTGGCTGAAGGGAATCGATTTGAGCAGCGACATAGGGATACGAATGGGAGAGGGAGATGGAATGAGATTGTACTTTCAGAAACGGTTTCCCAAACTCATCCTTGCGAAGGCCTTCATACGTCAGTCCAATCGATTCGACAAGGGTCTTGATCAGCGCGCGCCCGGCAAGGTATTCCAGTCGCTTCTGTGGATGAACGATATCGTCGGGGCAAGTCTCGTAAGACAGGTAGGAGAGATCCGGTTCCTCCTCCGAGATGAACCACAATCCCCACGCACGTTGGGGCCCCATCGTTTCGATTTTTGACAACGGCATTAGGTAATTGTCAGGGCTCGTTCCAATTTTGTGAAAGTTAGACCGAAAAAGCGACACTTTCATGTCACTCGTAACCGTCAGCAAAGTGGCCACCCTCACCGGGCACCGCGACAGCATTTTTGCCCTGGAGTCGTTGCCGCACGCCGCCACTTTCTTTTCCGCATCGGGAGACGGGATGATCGTCCAATGGACGCTGGGTGCCTCCGAGGGTGAAGCGATTGCCCAGCTGGGGACATCGGTGTACGCGTTGCGGTATGATCCTGCTTCCGATCTTCTCCTCGCCGGACGGAATTTCGATGGAATCCAGGTCTTGGATTGGCGCTCCAGGAAAGCGGTCAAGTCTTTGCAGCTCACCCAGGCAGCCATCTTTGATATCGCGGTGAACGGCCATGTGGCCCTCGTGGCCGGTGGCGATGGCGTAGTGTCCGTTGTAGACCTGATGCACATGCGCGTGGTGAAGTCCTTGCGCCATGCATCGCAAAGTGCACGCTGCATTGCCGTGCGGCCGGATGCCGGCGAAGTCGCCGTTGGTTATAGCGATCACCACATTCGGGTTTTCGACCTGGAGACATTTGCCCTGAAGAAGGAGTATGCGGCGCATGCCAATTCGGTGTTCTGCCTCCGCTACTCCGCCGATGGCCAACTGCTCCTCAGTGGTTCTCGTGATGCCCGCCTTAAGGCCTGGAATGCGGAAAAAGACTATGTTTTGCACCGGGAAGTGGTAGCCCACCTGTTTGCCATCAACGATATCCGCTTTAGCCCGGATGGCAAACATTTTGTAACTTGCAGCATGGATAAGTCGGTCAAGGTTTGGCGTACCGAAGACCTGACACTCCTGAAGGTTATCGACAAGGCCAGGCATGCCGGCCACGGAACGTCAGTCAACAAGGTACTTTGGTCACCGGTAACCCACCAGGTAGTGAGCGCCAGCGATGACAGAACGATATCCGTTTGGGACGTAATTTTTTAACCTTAACTACCTACGTCATGAAAGTCACACCTCTCGAGATCCGCCAGAAAACCTTTGAGCGAACCCTGCGCGGCTATGACAAGGATGAAGTCAATGCGTTCCTGCTGTCGTTGTCGCAGGAGTGGGAGCGGATGATGGACGAAGTCAAGGACCTCCGGACAAAACTCGAAGCCAGCGAACGTGAGGTGGCCAAGTTGCGTGAAGTGGAGACTTCATTGTTCAAGACGTTGAAGACGGCGGAAGATACGGGCGCCAATGTGATCGAACAGGCCAATAAAGCGGCTGAGCTTCACCTGCGGGAGGCACAGATGAGTGCGGAAGCAATCCTCAACGAAGCCCGTGACAAAGCACGCAATGTGCTGGAAGATGCAGAACTGACGTCGCGCCAGTTGCTGGCCGACATGGAAGATAACCTGAAAGAGTTGGCGCAGCAATACAAGACGCTGGAGAGTCACCGCGCAAACCTGCTCGATGACCTGAAGCGCCTGGCGCAGGAAGTGATCGATCGCGCAGGTCGTGCCGATCAGTCCAACCGGTTTAATGTCGATGAACACCTGTCGCAAGCCAAGCGTGAGACCAAGAAGTTGATCCTACCTTCAGAACAGGAAAGCCGCCGCATGCGCGTACCGTCAGCCCCCGCTCCCGCAGCTCCTCCTACGCCTGCACCAGCTGCAGCGCCGTTGCGGTCGTTCTTCGACGAGGTGGCATGACCGGGAAGATTACCCTGGAAGGTCTCGAGTTCCACGCCTACCACGGCGTTTATCCCCATGAGCGTTCTTCGGGAAACAAGTTTGAAGTTGATGTGAGCGTCGATGCCGTCATCGAACCGTCGGCATTTGAAGACGACCTCTCGGGTACACTCAACTACGAGTCCCTCTATGCGATTGTGCGGTCCGAAATGGAGCGACCATCCAAGCTCCTCGAGCGCGTGGGCCAGTCGATGGCCGCAGCCATCCTGGACTCCTTCCCCCAGGCGCTTTCCGTAACGATCACCATTGCCAAGTTCAACCCGCCCATCGGTGGAGTTTGCCGCAAGGCGGCAGTGACGATACGCAAGGACAAGTCAAGCGCCTGACGATCCCTGGTCGGTTATTGTTCTCGTCGTGTATTGATTCCTGGGACACTCAGTGATCAACTTACGCTGTGGGCCGGTTGCCCAGGCGCCGGGCTTGTGTCATTGAATACAAACCCTTTCGCATCACCCCCTTCGTAGAAGTCCACTTGTTTGCCGAACACGTAGAGCATGTGTTTCTTGTCGACCAGTACGGGTATGCCATCGTACGTGTAGGTCATGTCGGTGTCCTTTGGCCTGTCGAACCCCAGGATCAGCTGGTGGCCGCCGCAACCGCTGCCGCCACGAATACCGACCCGCAGCCCGTATTCCGGCGGAATGTTCTTGGTCTGCATGATGGTTTTCACCTGGTCGGCGGCCTTCGAAGTGAGCGTAACCGGTAGCGGGGTGGACACGGGAGGGTTTGGATATCAGTTAGTCAACAACTGGATGCGATGACAAAAATACCTAATTTTGACCACGCTACTGAATGGTGTTTATGGATGCATTGATTGAATACGGGAAAATACTCGTTCCGGCCTCGGTCGTTCTCTACGGAGTATACTTGATGGTGAGATCCTTTATTAACAAGGAAATCGAACTGAAGAAACTGGAAGTTCGCGGCCGCGCCATTGAAACGGTTCTGCCCAACCGCCTTCAGGCTTACGAGCGCATGACGCTCTTCCTCGAACGCATGTCGCCTCCCAATTTGTTGTCCAGGGTGAGCAACCCGGTGTTCTCGGCGCGTGAACTGCATAAGGTTCTGCTGGATGAGATTCGGAACGAGTACAACCACAATGTGGCCCAACAGATCTACATGAGTGAAGAGGTATGGAACATGGTGCGCAATGCCAAGGAGGACCTGGTGATCATGATTAACGAATCTGCCCAATCTCTTGCGCCAGAAGCAACTGGACTTGATTTGTCACGGAAGATATTCGAACGGTCCCTGGAGAAGAACGTGGAGCCGATCAGTCATGCGCTGAGTGAGTTGAAAAAGGAAATACAACAAACGTTCTGATGGCTGTCGCGCTCATTGCGGGTTCCACCGGGCTGGTGGGCAACCTGTTGCTGGATCAATTGCTTACCGGCAATCACTATGACCGCGTTATCGCGCTCTCCCGGAAGCCATTAACCAGATCGCACCCCAAACTCAGTAGTTTGGTTGTTGACTTTGACAACCTGGAGGCTCATGCTTCCGAATTGAAAGCCGATGCTGTCTTCTGTTGCCTGGGGACCACCATCCGGCAGGCGGGGAGCCAGGAAGCCTTTCGGAAGGTAGATTACGACTATCCCGTCCAGCTGGCACGCATCACCAAGGCGCAGGGCGCACGTCAGTTCCTGCTGGTTACGGCCATGGGCAGCGACAAATCCTCTTCCATTTTCTACAATCGTGTCAAGGGCGAAGTGGAAGACGCAATCGGAAACCTGGGGTTTGAGGCCTACCACATTTTCCAACCGTCTATGCTGTTGGGGGAGCGGCTCGAACATCGTGCGGGCGAGTCGGTGGGAAAAAAGGTGATGGTGGCGCTCGACTTTCTGATTCCGAAGAAGTACAAGGCCATTGAAGCCGTTCGCGTGGCACGCGGAATGTACCAGACGGCACTGCAGCATCAGGCTGGCAGACATGTACACGATTCAGCCGAACTCCAGAAGTACGTTTCATGATAGCCGTAATTCAGCGCGCGGCAAAGGCAGCCGTTGAAATTGAGGGGAAAACCGTTGCCTCCATCGGACAAGGATTACTGGTCCTCGTGGGCATCGAAGAGTCGGACGGCCCGGAAGACATCGAATGGCTTTCAGCCAAGATTGTCAACCTGAGGATTTTCAACGATGCGCAGGGCGTGATGAATGTGAGTGTAAAGGACGCCGGAGGAGACATTCTCGCCGTCAGCCAGTTCACGCTGCACGCCAGTACCCGGAAGGGGAATCGGCCTTCCTATATCCAGGCGGCGCGGCCCGAGGTGGCGATCCCGGTCTACGATAGTTTCGTCAAGGCCATGGCCACGTTGCTGGAAAAGCCTGTTCAGACCGGCGTATTCGGTGCGGACATGCAGGTGAGCCTGGTCAACGATGGGCCGGTGACGATCCTGATCAATACGAAGGACCGCAAGTGATCAGAAGACGGCCATCGCGATAAACACCAGGTTCAGAAACGTGTAGATGGCCACCACGATCCGGAAGCCCTGGCGGTTGGTGGCTTCGGCGAGTTCCTTCTTACCCATGTCGTATTGCTTCAGCGCAATGGCTGAAACCAGCAAGGTCCCGAAAATACCGATGAACGTAAGGGCGTGAAGGGTATCCACCAGCGTAAACTCAGAAGATTCCGGGAGCAGGGAATCGATGATGTATTTGTTACCAACGGCTGCAAACAGACCGCCGACAGGCAGGCCAAACCGCGGTTCCATTTCGGAGGGATGGGGCGTGAAGCTGATCAGGGCAATCAGAAAGGCAATGTACATGCCCAGAAAAATCTTCATGAACAGACCCCAGGCGCTCCGTTCGATATCGAGGTCGATGATGAACTGTGAGAAGGTCTGGTGATCCTTTCCCGGGCGTGGATCGCCAAAGCCCGTGGCGTAGGCATTGTCGCGCACGCCAACCTTGAAATTGCGAATCCGCCAGCCATCGATGGCTTCCTCATCGTCAAACTTGCTACCGGGGCCGTCCGGATCGAAAATCAGTACCGTGTTGTCCAGGATGCTGTTCTCGATCTGTACCTTCAGGTGCTGCTGGTCGAATGGAAAATCCTGTACCGACCAGTTCTCCTTCATGGTACACTTCATTTTCAACATCACCCAGGTTTTTCCGTCAACCGTATCAATGATGGACTCTGGGGGTTCAATGGTCTTCGCATTAGGAATATCAAGCTGGCTTGTGAAATCAAATTCCGGGTTGGTATAGAGGAACCACAACCAAAAACGGATGGTGTATTCCTTGTCATGGAAGTTGATGTCGTGTACGCTGATGACATAGGCACCCACCTTGACTGTATCGGGCGCTTGGGCATGAGCGGGCCGTGCCGCCGCCAGCAGCACAACGCCAACAAGGAGTGATAGGATGCGGTTCTGCATGTAATTGATATAGGAGGAAGTCTACTTTGTCGGTATGGTGGCCTTCATTTCGCCATTGCCCTTCACATACGTCTCAAGCATGTTGTCCATCTCCCAAAGCATGTGCAACACCGATTCCTTGGCGCGGTATCCATGACTTTCATAAGGCAGTAGCACGTAACGCGCCGTTCCCCCATGCCCCTTGATGGCATTGTAAAAGCGCTCCGTTTGGATGGGGAACGTGCCCGAATTGTTGTCTGCCTCGCCGTGGATCAACAGGATCGGTGTCTTGATCTTGTCGGCATACGAGAAGGGTGACATTTTTGCGTACACCTCCGGGGCTTCCCAGTATGTGCGTTCTTCGCTTTGGAATCCGAAGGGGGTAAGTGTCCGGTTGTAGGCCCCGCTTCGGGCAATACCAGCTTTGAAGAAATCCGTATGTGCCAACAAATTGGCGGTCATGAATGCACCGTAGCTGTGGCCACCGACGCCCACCCGCTTGGGATCCACAACACCCAATGATGCGCCATAGTCAATCGCCGCCCGCGCGCTGGCGACCAGTTGCTCCACGTAGGTGTCATTCGGTTCCTTATCGCCTTCACCCACAATGGGGATCGATACATTGTCAAGAACGGCATAACCACGCACAACCCAGAAAATTGGTCCGCCGGAATTGATGCGGGTGAAGGTATAGGGTGACCCCTTCACCTGACCGGCATTATCCTTCGATTTGAATTCTTCCGGGTAGGCCCAAAAAAAGGTAGGCAGCGGACCTTGTTCCTTCTTGTACCCGGGAGGCAGGTAAAGGTCAGCCGTCAGATCGACGCCATCAGCCCGTTTGAACTTCAGTACCTGTTTCTTTACATCCTTGATCTGCGGGTAGGGATGCGGAAAGGAAGTGAGTTGCGTGAGGTTCTTTGTGTTGGCCGTTCGCAGGAAGTAGTTCGGGTTTTCCGTGTTCGACTCCCGGGATGTTACAAAGGTCACCTTCTTCGGGTCGGTAAGGGCTATCACCCGTTCGTAGTACGGGGCTTCGCTGCGCCACAATCGCGTCGTCTTGCCACTGTTCAGGTCCAGTTTGTCCAGGAAAGGGCGATCACCCTCCGGTGACGCGCCATCACCCTGCAAGAGCGTCGAGTTGTCTGCATTGACAAGCATCACGGACGTGCCGAACGGGCTGGCCACCAGGACGGGATCACCGGGATCGCTGTACGCATCTTCCGAAGAGCGGTCAAATACTGTTTTCTTTTTCGAAGGGTTGGTGGGATCCACCTGGTAGGTGCGGGTCTTGCGGTCAGCCCACCAAAACTCGTATACCCACGCCGTCTTTTCATTTCCCCAGAGAATTCCGGCATACCGCAAGGGCAGGTTGATCAGGGTTGTTGGGGCTCCGGAGAAGGGTGCACTCCACATCATCACCTTGTCGCGTATATCAGCTTTGGCGCGGGGGTCACCGCCATCCTGTGCTTCGGCCCAGTAAACCGTAGCCGGGTGATCAGCGCGCCAACCATGACTTCGCGGACCGGTGATGGCGCTGCTGAATCCGACCGGAATGTTGTCGCCCAGTGGAATGTCAGTCAATTTTTTGACCAGGTTTCCATTCAGGTCAGTAACCTGCACACGCTGCGGGAAGAGATTAACAGGCACCAGGTACGAGTAGGGTCGCAGTACCGTTCGGGTGAGCAGGTGGGTGCCATCGGGAGACGCACTCACGTTTGAGTAAATGGCGGGACTGCCAATGTTCTTTTCAGTGCCATCCAGGTTTGCCAATACCAACTGCGATGTGCAGTAAAAATCGAAAGCTGCTTCGTCGTAGCTGTTCTTCAGGAGGTCCTGGTAGGTGCGCGACGGTGCTTTCTTGCCAAGGTTCTCCTCAATGACCGGACCATCCGGAATTCGCGTGCGTGCCATCAGTTTTTTGCCTTCCTGCACGGTGGAGAGGAACCACAATTGGTTTCCGCTTACCCAGCTGACAGCGTTGCTGTACGTCGCATTCACTGGACGCTGTGACAACGCACGCGCCTGGAAGGTTGTCAGGTCCACCACCCAAAGTTCAATGCGGTCGGGGTAGGTCTGAAGAAAGGCCAGCTTCTTGCTGTCGGGTGAAAATGTCAGGTTGCTCATCCGCAGGGGCGCTGGAAGGCCGGTCACGGGGTATTCCTTTAGGTCCTTGAGGCTCTTGAACCGGAGCCCGATAAACGGGTTGGTGCGGCTGGGTCCAAAGTTCTCCGGGTTGATCCGTAGGCCGGCAATTCGAAGTTCGGGCCGAGACAGCTCTTCGATGGTGGGAAAATCCGAGCGGTCGAGGAGTGCCATCCAGTTCTTATCGTTGGTCAGGGCAACCGCAGGGGTCAATGGCGCTTCCACCAGTTTGGCAATTTCTTCCGGGGGGCGCTGGTAGCCGGATTGCGCCAGGGCAACCAGCGACAGGGACAGGGCGGCGAACAGGATCAGGATGGTTCTCATGGTGCAGATTTTAGGTAAGGTACATCTCCTTGGGGAAATTCTCCATCTCCCCCGGATGCTTTACTATTGGTCGACAACACCTATTTTTGTCTTTCCTGAGCCTTCTGCGGAGGGCAGGATGAGTTAATCCAAATCGCAAACACCCATGTACGTACCCCTGCTTCACACCCATTCCTTGCTCCGATTCATTGTATTGATTTTGCTTGTCGTCGTCATCGTCAATGCCTTCCTGGGCATGAATGGCAAGAAGCCCTTTGGCAAAGCCGACAACCTCCTGGGCCTTTCTTTATTCTCGGTGACCCACACACAGTTGCTGGTCGGGTTAGCATTGTACTTCTCCAGTTCCTTCGTGGTATTCGGTGCCGATACCATGAAGGATTCTTCCTTGCGGTATTGGACGGTGGAGCACATTAGTCTCATGTTGATTGCGATTTCGCTCATCACCATGGCCCGCATTACGGCGAAGAAAATGACAGACGATACCGCGAAGCACAAACGCATGTTTGTGTTCAATGCATTGGCGCTGGTGATTATTCTGATGGCCATCGCCATGAGCAAGCGGGGGTTCTTTGAGATCACAGGCACACCTGGAATGTAAGGGCAGGCCTCCCGGGCCGCCTTCCGCGCTTGGCTGAAACTGTTAACTTTACCATCTAAACACGATGTGCATGAGTCGTTTTGCCTGCGTTCTCCTGTGTCTGGTTGGCTATGCGGCAATGTCGCAGACCTTTGCGCCCCGTTACGAACTCAGTAAAATCAAGGAGGTAAGTTCTGCTTATCACGACGCCGCCCCGGTGATTTCCCCGGACGGCGGGAAACTCTATTTCTTCGTGGTAGGTCATCCCTCAAACACCTTTGGCACGCAAGGCACCCAGGACATCTGGATGTCTACACGCGACGACAAAGGGATATGGTCGGCTCCCGAGCACCTCGGCGCACCGTTCAATCAAAACAAGGCGAACCAGGTTTTCCAGGTGCTCACAGACGGAACCCTGCTGGTCAGGGGTGGTCGCTCCAAGAACGAGCTGGGATTCTCGCTGGTGAGCCCTGGCGGAAGCTGGTCCGAATTGAAGATCAAGGACTTTGAGTCCATGGCGAAGGGAAGGTTCAACGGCGCCACCATTTCGCAGGACCGTAAACACCTGATCCTCTACTTCTCCGAAGTACAGGGCGCGGTGAAGAGCGACCTGTATGTTTCGCACGAGGAGGGCGGAAGTTGGTCGCGACCGGAGAAGCTGAAGATCAGCAATAACACGGATGAGTTTGCGCCGTTTATCGGCCCCGACAACAAGACACTTTACTTTGCCAGCGACCGGCTGGGTGCCGGTCGGCAAGGTGGAGCCGATATCTACAAGGCTACGCGCCTGGATGATACGTGGAACAACTGGTCGGAAGTTATCAATGTGGGAAAACCTGTAAATACTGCGGCGGCCGATGACTACTTTTCGATGGACGCCAAGGGCAATGTCTACACGGCGCGATCAAACAGCCGGGTGGACGGCGGAAACCTCGACATCTTCGTCCTGGTCCCTAAAGACATTAAGGTCATGGTGGCCGGAACTGTATTCGATGAAAAGACCAATCAACCCCTGGCGTCAAGTGTAACTGTAACGGTAAAGGATGTGAAACCGGTAAGCCTGAAAACACCGGCAACCGGCAAGTACGAGACGCGGATCCCGGAGACCAATGCCTATACCGTCAGCGCAAGTGCATCCGGCTATCAGCCAAAGGATTTGACAATAACGCTGCCCGCGCTGGGTGGAGATACCACGCTGGTTACCGACATTTACCTGACTCCGATCGCAAAAAAGCTGATGATTGCCGGAGCCGTGTTGAACAAGAAGACCAACGAGCCGCTCAATGGCAAGGTTGACTTTATCCTGCGGCCAGACAGGAAGAGCAGTTACTCGGTGGTGGCGGAGGGCGGAAAATTTTCCCTGGAAGTGGGAAAACTGGGCTGGTACGTGCTCACCGGTTCAGCGGACGGATTCCTGCCAGCTACCGATAGCCTTAATTTTGACAGCGAAGATTTGTCGCCTGTGAGCAAAGACCTGTACCTCACACCCATTGAGGTGGGGCTTACGGTGCGCCTGAAAAACATCTATTTCGATTTCAACAAAACTACCCTGAAGCCGGAGTCCTTTGTGGAACTCAACAAGGTGGTGGATTTCCTGCAATCCAATGCAACGGTGGAGATTGAGATTGCCGGTCACACCGACAGCAAGGGTACGGACGAATACAACAACACCCTTTCCCAGGGCCGTTCCCAGGCGGTTGTCGATTACCTCGTGCAGCAGGGTATCGATGCCGCCCGCCTGACGGCCAGGGGGTATGGCGAATCCAAACCTATCGATACCAACGATACCCCGGAAGGACAAGCGAACAACCGGCGCGTTGAATTCACTGTGCTGAAAAAATAACCCATCAGACCCCAACACCCATCCCATGAAAAGGCTCACGCTCATTCTCCTGGTTATCTCCACGCTGACGTATGGCACAGACACCACGCGTTTTGTGATTATTTCTGCCGGAAAAATCGCTGGCAAGCAAATCACCTGGTCGGATGGCCAGGGAAAAGTTCATTACCGGTACGAATACAACGACCGTGGACGAGGTCCTAAACTCCAGGTAGACCTTCAGTTGGAAAGCGGCCAGGTCATATCGCGGAAAGCGTATGGTGTCGATTACTACAAGGGCCCCGTGGATGAGACATTTGAACTCAAGGATGGGGTGGCGAAGTGGAAGAACAAGGTAGAGAACGAACAACGGAATGTGACAGGTGCGGTACTTTACTCGCCTATGGAAGGCATACCGGGGGAGATGGAGTGGTCGCTCAAGCAACTGCTTAAGCAGAAAGGGCACATGCATGAAATGGATATGCTGCCATCGGGGAAATTACGGGCAGCCCACGTCAAGAGTCACAAGGCATTGGTCAACACTTTTGAGGAAGAACTGGAACTGTATGCCTTCTCCGGTTTCGGTGGCCCTCCCGCCTATGTCTGGGTAACACCCAACAAAGCGTTCTTCGCCTCGCTTTCCGGATGGATGTCTACCATCAAGCTTGGGTACGAATTTCTTATCCCTGAACTGAAGAAGCTGCAAGATCAGGTGGAGGAGGAATATTTTGCCATCCAGGAAGATCAGCTCACACACCGGAATGAAATCTCCGTTGCGTTTACGCACGTCAATGTATTTGATGCAAAGACCGGGAAAGTACTTTCCGATCAGACGGTCGTAGTTGAGGGCGGGAAGATTACACAAGTTGGCAAGGCCAAGAGCGTGAAGGTCCCCGCCGGTGCCCGCGAAGTGGCCGGGCAGGGCAAGATGCTATTGCCGGGACTGTGGGACAATCATGCCCACTATGGCATCACCCAGGGACTCTATCACCTGGCTGGTGGCGTCACCAACATCAAGGACATGGCCAATGAGCTCAACCTGCCGGACATGCGCAAGAAGGTGGATAACGACATCCTCCTCGGGCCGGATATTTCCGTGATGTCGGGATTCATCGATTTCGCCGGACCCTATGCGGGCCCAACCGGCAAGATTGTCAAGACGCTGGAAGAGGGTTTGGCTGCGGTGAACTACTACGCCGACAACGGCTATCAGCAGGTTAAGCTCTACAGCTCCATTCCGGTGGATTGGGTCAAGCCGCTGGCAGCGGAGGCGCATCGCCGCGGGCTGAAGGTAGTGGGTCATATTCCTTCGTTTATGACGGCCGAGCGGGCTGTCAACGATGGTTACGACGAGATCATCCACATGAACATGATCATGCTCAATTTCATGGGAGATACCGTGGATACCCGCAGCATGGGTCGGTTCATCAAAGTGGCCGAGCGCGCAAAAAATATCAACGTCAACAGCCCGGAGGTGAAGCGCTTTGTAAAGTTGCTGAAGGACAAAAAGATCGTTGTCGATCCCACGATGGCCATCTTCGAAGGCATGTTTACCAACGAGCCTGGTAAACTCGCTGCCGGCTACGGACCCCCCGTGCTCAACATGCTCCCCCCCGAATTCCGCCGGAGCCTCTACACGGGTGGGCTTCCCACCATGAAGGGCCATGAAGCGGAGTACAAGCAATCGTTTGACAACATGCTGAAGATGTTGAAGGTTCTCCATGCAAACGGAATTCCGTTCTTGCCGGGCACCGACGATTTTCCGGGTTTTGCGTTACACCGCGAACTCGAGTTGTACGCCAAGGCTGGGGTGCCCAACAAGGAAGTGCTCCAGAAGGCGACCCTTCAGTCGGCTCGCGTGGCTGGAAAGGAGAGTGAAGTGGGAACCGTGGAAGTGGGCAAGAAGGCCAACCTGGTGCTGGTCGAGGGCGACCCGGTGAAGAACATCTCCGATATCCGCAAAGTCGAGTTCACCATGAAGGGCGGTCATTTGTATGACGCGAAATTGCTCTACGCGTCCTATGGATTTGGATTCTGGAAATAGCCAGCTCCTGCTCAGGGCGTCGACTCTTCCCTTAGAATTTCTTCGGCCCGTTCACGGTCCTTTTCGAAGAGGTGAAGCCGCACACCCGGGAAAATGTCGTTGCGCAACGGGTACAGGTTGGTGAAATTTTCTTCCGTCAGAAAGCAAGGTACGCCGTAAGCGTCCAACTTTGTTTTGGCCAAATTAGCTTCGACAGCAGTGTCGAAAGCTTTGTATACTATTATTTGATCCCTGTCATCCATTTGGTTCCTTGTTAATCAGCAACCAATGTATCGTAGTAAAGCGTCCATGGTTCATTTTGATACATATAGTACAGGTGCAATTTGCCATCCTTGTAACGGATTAGCCCTGGGTAGTTACCGAGGTAGTCCCTGGCCACAAACAGTTTACCTTGCGTCACAAAGGTATGTTGCTTCGTATACCCCACCTCAAGTGGAGGGGAGTTTCCCTCGATGACATAGTCGTATTGGATTTCGTACCGAACCCATTCATAACCGTTGGTCAAGGCCATCCTTCTTTCAGTTCGATATCCTCTAAAATGATGACTGCCCAGAAATTCAGGCCGTACGTAGTTGGGGCAATCCAGACTTTCACAAATGAGGCTTGCACGGCTACTGTACCGGTTTGATTGAGGTGGATTTTCACCGCTAAAACTCTCTTCAATCGTGAAGGTTAGGTCCGTCATCGTGTCAAGAGTTGCCTGTCCTTCAACGTACATCCCGTAGCGGAGATATATTTTGTCGATAAGCAGTTGTCGTGGAATTAGGATGTTATGGTCTTGCTGAATGGCTTTGATGACGGGGGAAGTTCTTTTCTGACCATCGTAGATCTCGTACAAACCATGAATCTCTACAGAGTCGTGGTTTGCGGTGTATACAATGAAGAAATTCCTGTTCGGGTTTTCGTGCCTTATATTTCCACCAACATCATGTATCGTGCCTGACCAAATGCCCCGTATGCCTGGCCCGAAGGATAGTGGCCCCTGGGGAGCAGGCGCAGTGTCCTGATTTGAACAACCGAGCGTTGCAACGAGAATTGCAATGGCAATGGGAAGCTTCGACATGTTTAATTGAGTAGAACAAATTTAGTGCCTTGGTGCGTTGGAATCAAGGTCGGTGCTATGCCCAAGTTTGCTTCAATGAATCATTAGCGATGTCATGGAGACGCTACCCATCGATAGGCGGTCGTTGAAGAAGCTTACTGATTCCGAGGGTCCGCGGAGGCCCAGTGCATAGATCAGCGGAAAGTAATGATCGGGCGTTGGAATGGACAACTTCGCGGCTGCACCCAGTTGGGTGTAATCCAGCAACTTCTCATCTTGCCGTGTTTCAATTAACTTTTTGAACATTGCATTCATCTCTTCGGCCCAATCGTAACCGCTTTCGGGCTGCCGCCAGTTGAGCATACGGAGGTTGTGCACCATGTTGCCGCTGCCGATAATCAACACACCCTTGCTGCGAAGGACGGACAGTTCGTTGGCCAGCTCATAATGATAGCGGGCGGGCTTGTGGTAGTCAATGCTCAATTGCAGCACCGGGATTCGTGCCTCGGGGTACATCTGCTTTACCACCGACCAGGTGCCGTGGTCGAGGCCCCATTCATGATCGAGGCCGACTTTTGTGC